>JAAYRN010000178.1 GCA_012518765.1 Bacteroidales bacterium | reverse complement strand
CTTCGGGTGTGTCTACCAATGCACACTGTATACGTACGGCATTGTTTCCTGTAGAAATCAACATATCTCCTTTACCTATAAGGCGTTCGGCACCACCGGAATCCAAAATAGTACGTGAATCTATTTTCGAAGAAACCTTGAAAGCAATACGAGCTGGGAAATTAGCCTTGATTACTCCTGTAATAATATTTACAGAAGGGCGTTGAGTTGCTATAATCAAATGAATACCAATTGCTCTTGCCAATTGAGCCAAACGGGATATGGGTGCTTCTATTTCGCGTCCAGCTGTCATGATACTGTCTGCAAATTCGTCGAAAACCAATACGATATAGGGTAAAAATCTATGTCCTTTTTCGGGGTTTAACCTGCGTGCTTTAAATTTTTCGTTGTACTCGACTATATTTCTACATTGTGCTTCTTTCAACAAATCGTAACGCAAATCCATTTCTATGCATAAGGAGTTAAGTGTACGAACTATTTTTTTGGTATCTGTTATAATAGCTTCTTCTAATTCAGGAAGTTTAGCCAAAAAATGACGCTCTATTTTTGAATATAAAGTGAGCTCTACTTTTTTAGGATCAATCAGAACCAATTTCAACTCTGAAGGATGTTTTTTGTACAGTAAAGAAACTAACATAGCATTCAATCCCACTGACTTACCCTGCCCTGTTGCTCCTGCCATTAAGACATGAGGCATTTTGGTTAAATCAAATACAAACACTTCGTTTGATATGGTTTTTCCGATACTAATCGGAAGTATCATCTTCCCTGATTTTTGGAACTTTTCGGAACTTACGCTCGCTTTCATAGGAACAATTTTAGGAGTGGAGTTGGGAACTTCTATTCCTATTGTTCCTTTTCCTGGCATAGGAGCTATAATACGAATACCTAATGCTGAAAGGCTTAGAGCGATATCGTCTTCTAAGTTTTTTATCTTACTAATACGAACTCCCGGTGCTGGTACTATTTCGTAGAGTGTAATAGTAGGTCCTTCAATGGCACTAATGGATTTTATTTTAACTCCGTAATTCATCAAAGTTTCTTGAATTCGGATTTTATTTGCTTTTATTTCCGCTTCTTTTTCTTCTATAGGAACGACTGCATTTGCATAATCTTCCAAAAGGTCTGTAGTAGGATATTGATAATTAGACAAATCAGCATGAGGATCATAGGGCTCTAATTCTATATTTTCACCTTCTTCTGCTTCTATGGTTTCCGTTTCTTCGGAGTCTGTTGTTGCAGTGTAACTTTCCTCCTCTTCATCGTTAAATATAATATCCTCTCCGGGAATGGGTGTTGATTCTACTTGCGTAAATGTTTCACTGGGTTTAGTAGGTGTTATTTCTTCTTCTGTCTCAACCGCAGTTTCTATTTCTTTGATTGGCTCTTCATCTTCTTTTATCTCCTCCCCTACATTTTCTTGTATGTCAGCATCTTTCTTTGTTTTTTGGTTACGCTTAAAAAATGAAAGTATTTTTTTATCCGCCTTCAATTCTTGTTTTTCTTCTTCTAATTCCTCTATTATTGCGTTGGAAGTTTCTTTATTTTCTATTTCATTTTTTGATGGAAATAAATCGGTAATCGTTAGTTTACCAAACGCAACAAAGACTGTAAAGGCAACAAAAAACATAATAAAAATAAATCCTATTAATCCCACTGTGTCCTCTATCAACAAGCCACTTAATTGATTTCCAATGTCTCCCCCCATCCAACTATAGTCTTGTGTATTGCCAAAAATAGCTCCAAGCAACAGCGATAACCACAATATAGAAATCAATGTTATGGAGGTTGACTTAAAGGGGGATAATAAACTTCTTTTTATGATTAAATAAATGGATAAAAGAAATAATAGAAATAAAAAACCAAAAGATGCAACTCCAAACAGCTCTTTGATAAAAAGGAAAGAAAAATACAATCCTGTAATACCCAAACTATTAGAAGGTGTGTCGTCTACTTTAAAAGTTTGAATGATATTGATTTTAAAAATAGAATCGTCGGCTTCGTGTGTGTAGAAAAACGAAATAAAAGAAAAGAACAAGAAAAATGTAAACAACAACAAAAAGACACCCAAAATTAGGTGAAATTGAGGGTTTTTAAAAAAATCAATCCACGAAAATTTTTCTTTTTTCGCTTTTGATGATGTTTTCTTTCTGCTTTTTTTTGCTTTATTTTTTGCTACCGACTTGTTTCTTATGATTGTATTAGCCATAGAATTTTATTTCTATTTACCATTAACTGACTGTTAATTCGAGAGTTAGAAGTAAAAACTTATAAATTATTATTACAATTGCATTAATTGATGCAAATATAACATAGTATTTTATTATATATTAATTGTATAAATGTTTTTACAAACAACAAAATGTTAATTATTAAATTCTTATCGTAGAAAAACTGTGTGTATAACAGCCTAAGAATAGATTATTATTTTACCCCAAACGAAGAGGGAAATCGGATGAAGGTTTTGCTTTCAATCAAGGGAAGTTGATTGTTTTTATAAACAAGACATAAAACTCCGTTAATATACTGAACCTCAATCTCATCAAGTGAAACCCCGTATACTATTAAGGTGTTTTTATGTTTACGGTATCCTGCAAAATTGGTCGGATTTTCCCATTGCTCTACTTTTATTTCAAATAGTGGAAGTTCATCGTATGAAATAGTCCCCGTACCTGTTTCTAAATGAAATATGGTAAACATTTCTTCTGCTATTTTGGTATCCATTTGTATGGCTTCCATTTCATCCATTTCAATTAATGTATCACTTTCAGATAATGAAACATCATCCTCACAAATCTCGTAATCCGATTCAGTGTCAATTTTCGATTCCTTAGATTTGGATTGTATCTGTTTAGGTTTATTTACAACTACGATAGTGTCTGATTTATTTGCTGTTAAAGGAGCATGTATTTCGCTCATATCAACTTCTACAATACGCTTAATTACATTAAAATAGGATAAAAGTCCTGCAATTATTACGCCTATAACAAGACCTATTACAAAAATAAATATATTTTGCTTTTTCCTTTTTGTCAGCATCGAATTACTCTATGTTAATAATAAAAGGCATGCGAGCCTGAACGCCATTTAATTGACTTATAACTTCAATGTATGTATTGTATTGGTTGATAAGTTTGGTCTGTAGCATGTTCTGTTTTGATACATTGGCTTCCATAAGAGAAGAGGTTATTTCTTGTAGAAAATCTTTGATAATGGGTTTTTCTATGACCATATAATCTTTTAGTTTTGCTTTTTGAGCTGCTATTTTTATAGCCACGTCCAAACCTCCCAACGTATCTACCAATCCTATTTTAAGGGCATCGCTTCCTGTCCAAACTCTTCCTTGACCGATAGCATCTACCTGTTTTGCAGTCATATTTCTTCCATCTGCTACACGTTGTACAAAAACATCGTATACGTTTTCTACATTCCTCTGTAGGGCAGCATATTCGTAGGTTGTCATGGGTCTCATTAGGGTTATACCATCGGAATGTATATTAGTTTTTACAACGTCTGTGGTGATGCCTAATTTTTTAGATAAAAAATCTTGTATATTTGGGATTACACCAAATACGCCTATAGAGCCTGTCAGTGTAGTAGGCTGAGCTACAATACAATCTGCTGCACAAGAAATATAATACCCTCCCGAAGCTGCCAAATTACCCATAGAAACTACCAAGGGTTTTTCTTTTTTTGCCAATAAAACTTCTCGCCAAATAAGATCAGACATAAGGGCACTACCTCCTCCTGAATTAACTCGCAAAACAATGGCTTTTATGTTTTTATCTTGACGAGCTTTGCTGATTTCTTTGGCTGTTTTATGTCCAATATTTTCATTGTCTCCATCGGCATCTACAATGCTTCCCAAGGCATAAATAACGGCTATTTTATGAGATGAGTTTTTGGGATTCTTAGCTGATTTTGCATATTCGGATAAGGTAACTTTATTTATCTTTTTTGTTTTTTCTATCTTTAACTTCTTCTTTAACAAGGCTTCGTATTCATCTTTGTATGTAAGTCCATCAATCAAATGTTCGCTTATGGCAAACTCTGTATCGTACAGCAATCGCAGATTATCTGCAATTTGGTCTATTTTTTCCTCCGAAACATTTCTACTACTTGCTATATCGCTACGAATACTTGACCATAAAGATGTTACAATCGCTTGCATTTGTTCGCGATTGGCTTTGCTCATTTTATCTAAGACAAAAGGTTCGATGGCACTTTTAAATTCTCCGTGGCGAACTATTTGAGGTTCAACATCTATCTTTTCTAAGAGTTGATGAAAAAAAAGTTGAGTTGTTGATATTCCTCTAATATCAATTCTTCCTTGTGGATATATAAATATACTGTCGCTTGCAGTAGCCAAATAATAAGACATTTGTGTCATAAATTCAGCATAGGCATATATAAATTTCCCTGAAGATTTAAAGGACAAAAGTGCATTGCGAATTTCTTCAGCAGTAGCATAAGATGCCGACATTTGATTGACATTCAAAGAAATGCCCTTTATATTATCGTCTGTTTCTGCATTTTTTATGGCGGTTAAAATACGATCTAAACCTATTTCTTGAGAAGAAGAATTGTCGTATAGTTTAAGCAAAGGATTATCAATCGTTCTATCTTTTATAATTCCATTCAAATCCAATTCCAACACAGAGTTTGATTTTACGGTAGTAGGTGTTTGCGTTAACGAAGCTACTCCAATAATTAATAGAGTAAAAAACATCAGAATCCATAAAAACATGATTCCGACCATTGTAGCCAATACGGCTTTAAAAAAACTTTTCATTGAAAAATATTATTGTATTATTGAAATTCTCGGTAATGAGCTAAATTAAAATTAAACCTAAGTGTAATCATGTGGTGGTCTGAAGCTGTCCAAGGTATTTCATCTTCTGGATTTTTACCTCTTACATCATCTTTACGTCTCATAAACAATTTGAAGTTATAACCATAAGTCAACGAAAAAGTTACGGGTAATTTCTCTTTAGTTTTCGATGAATACCTAAAGGGATATGCTATACCTAACTCCGGACGCAAGTAAATATTAGACATATATTCTCCTTTGTGTGTGTGTCTATCTCTCACATCTTGCAGTACATATTTATCTTTAGCGGTTGCAAACTGTGCCACTATTCCATAAAGCAAAGGGCTTAAATCGGTAGTACCTAAGTAGCTACAATGAAAAGTAGCCAACACACTGTGTACAAATGGATCTTCTAATCCATCTTTTCCAAATTTATTAGGCTGTATACCAATTTGATACAACACACTTTGTTGCATAAAACGGTTGCCTATTCCAAAATATTGGCTTGTATTAAAACCTACTCCTGCAAAAGGAACTCCTCCCACATCGTAGGTAATTTGAGCAGTTATTCCATGGCGTATGACGGCTACACTCTTTCCTGTTTTTGAGTGATTGTTTCTCAATCCCGAACGATTAACTTGTGCTTGTAAAGTACTGCTGAGTAAAAGCAAAACAAATAAAATTGCAGCTATGTTTTTATTTAATTTCATATTTTTTATCTATTTAAAATACACTCGAGAATTTTTGGGTATGATACGAAAATTGAGTCTAACGTTAACAAAATGATGATTTTGAGAAGTATATGGCGTTAAACTTCCATCTATATTTTTCTCTTTAACTTCTTCTTGATATTTCTTTACTTCCTCTCGCTTCCAAAAAGTCTGAAAACCATAACCATACGTTATCAAACAAGAAGTTATTTTTTTATCTTGCTTCAGGGGAATTGAAAAGCCAACTTCTGGTCGTATGTATACGTTTGACATTAGTTTACCAGGATATTCGTTTGTATTCAAGTTGTTGTAAACATCATCGTGATCTTTGGAAGATACAAATTGCAAAGCAAGTCCGTAAACAAAAGGATTCAAGCTGAGTAAATGAATATGATTGCTGTGTACCGATACGGTAACAGCGTGTGTAATATCCTTGTGTTTAAGATGAAAACCAGCACTATAGTTGATATTTTCTTGTATCATATCGTTTCCTCTGTGGGATAATTGCATGCAAGTATATCCCATTCCAAAAAAAGGCATGGTGCTTAAATCGAAAGCAACTTGGGCACTTATTGCATGAAAAGTTTCATAGTATGGATTGCCTCCCGATATATAATTTTTCCTAACTCCCGACTTATATTCTTGTGCCGAGACAGATAAAAAAAACAATAAGCAAGTAATTATCAATACATTTCCACGTAAAATGATTTTTATTTTCTTATTAAAACACATGAGTTTATAAGTTATATAAAAAAAATATTTGTTTATTATCTACCCTGCAAAGATAGAAAAAAAACATATATAGCGATGTTTTTTTATTTTATTTTCTAACAATAGCAAAAACTTTTAATATTCTTAACACTTATAGCCTTTGATTTTCTTTTATTATCCTCTACCTTATCAAAAAATGTACAAAAGTTTCTTTGTTTTTATTCAAATTTTATTTCATATTTTTTATGTACATTTGTTGGCTGAGAGCAAAAACCATTTTTCAAGTATAAAACTCTGAATAACAGCATTTTTTTTATTGAAAAATTTAGAACATACAAGAAAATTATGCCATCTAAAGAAAAAACATTTGAAAAAACTTACTATAGCATTGGCGAAGTAGCCAAGATGTTTGATGTAAATACTTCCCTAATTCGTTTTTGGGAAACAGAATTTGATATTTTAAAACCGTATAAAAACAAAAAAGGCAATCGCTATTTTACCGCCGAAGATATCAAAGTATTAGAGTCGATTTTTTATTTGGTAAAAGAAAAAGGATATACATTGCAAGGGGCTAAAGAAAAATTAAAAACAAACAGAGCCGATGTAGATAGAAATGCAGAAATTATGAAAACTTTAAATAAATTAAAACAATTTTTATTAGACATTAAAACTGAACTCTAAATTATGAAAATTATTTTCTCTCCATTTAACCATTATTTAGTCAACACCTATATATTATATGCTGAAAACAAAGAGGCTATACTTGTAGACCCCGCTTGCGGAAACGATTTTGAGCGAGAAAAATTAAAAGAAATTATCACCGAAAATCAATTAAATATTCAATATATCTTATTTACACACACACACATTGACCACATTGCAGGGGTTGAATTTGCTAAAAAAACATTTCCCGAAGCCAAACTGATGATGCACAAAGATGCAGAACCTTTATACACACACGCCGATAACTATGGTTCTATCATGGGATTTGAAACGCAAACCCTACCCGCCATCGATGGGTATTTGGAAGATAATCAGGAAATACAAATTGGTAACGAAAATATCAAAATTCTACACTGTCCAGGGCATGCCGATGGAAGTGTTTGTCTGTATAGCGCTGCTCATAATTTTGTATTAACAGGCGATGTGTTGTTTTTACAAAGTATTGGCAGAACCGATTTGCCCGGAGGAAACTACGAAACCCTGATAAATAGCATAAAAACCAAACTGTTGACACTCCCCTCCGATACCAAGGTATTTCCGGGACACGGAGACAGTACAAGTATTGAATATGAAATAAATAACAATCCTTTTCTATAAAAAAATCATGGAAAAATTTAACGGAGGATACAAAAGAGAAGACAATTACAACGGTGAAACTACTCGAAAATTAGCAGAACACTATCAAGCTATCTTGCAGTTGTTGGGCGAAGATGTGGAGCGAGAAGGTTTGCTAAAAACTCCCGAACGAGTGGCTAAGGCTATGCAATTTTTTACACACGGCTATCACTTAGAACCTCAAGAAATATTAAAATCGGCTTTGTTTAAACAGGATTATAAGGAAATGGTTATCGTAAAAGATATTGAAATTTATTCTTTGTGCGAACATCATTTAGTGCCTTTTTTCGGAAAAGCACACGTAGCATATATTCCAGACGGATACATTGTTGGACTAAGCAAAATACCTCGCGTTGTAGATGCTTTTGCACGCCGATTGCAGGTGCAAGAACAATTGACTACGCAAATAAAAAATTGTATTCAAGAAACTCTAAATCCGCTTGGAGTAGCAGTTGTAATTGAAACACAACATCTTTGCATGTCTATGCGAGGGGTACAAAAACAAAACTCTATAACCACTACCTCCGATTTTACAGGAGCATTTTTGCATCAATACAACACACGCCAAGAGTTTTTACGCATTATTGGTGCTAATTTGCATTAGAATAAATTGTCAAATCTTACTTATTATATATCAATGATTTGTAATTATATTTTTCTATCTCGTAATCTGGGTTTAACTCAAAAAAATCCTATTGCGTAATCTGGGTTTAACCGCAAAGAACACCAAGTAGGAAGACATGAGTCAGAAGTCAAAAGACTTGAGAATGAGAGCAGAAGTCCGTTTGTTTTATAACCGTTTTTTTTTAATTTATGGCGTTAGTTGAAGATATTGCTATTTTGTTAAACAATATTCAAAATCAAACATATAGCATTCAGACGATTTATTTTAAAACTTATATTTATATCCCATTTTTATTACTCCTTGTGAACCAAAGCCCAATTCTCCAACATAACAATGTTTTTTTCCAGCTTCTATACCAAATCCAGTAGCTTGAAAAGCAAGAACATAATAAGCATTCTTTTCTGTAGACAATAATAACTTCCGCTGAATTACATTTACTGCTAAGCCTATACATATTCCGGTATAAATTGATAAATTTTCTTTAGAAAAATACGAGAAACGGTAATTAGAATAAAACGAGAAAACATTATCCCAACCCTTGGCGTCAATGGTTTCTTCGAATTTTGCTCTTGCTGTATAATTTGTAACATATCTTCCTAACCAAGTTGTAGCAAAACCGAGGCTATGTTTTTTTGTAAAATGATATTGATAATTAATTGTCAACGCTCCATAATGTTGCATGGTGTAATATTCGTCATCTCCGTTTGGACCCTTCCATGTACGAGATGCTGTATGAGCAAAATATGGGTATACGTTGGAAAGAAGTCCTGGATGTCTTACATTTACATAAGTTGAGGCTGGTTGCCAAAAAGCTATACCATACGAAACCCTTGAAGTTGGAAATGCTCCCCAAGAAATACCAATTTCATGTTTATTAAATTTTTGTTCTATAGCATTGCTAACGGACTCTTGCGCCTTACCATAAACAAATAGAAAAAATAAAGCTACAATTAAGATTAAGTTTTTTGCTTTCATATTTTATCAGATTTTAAAGATTAACACTAATGCAATTTTTTACTTTTATGTAAAAACAACTTTCGCAAAACTACATTATTTTTTTGTATGAAATATGCTTTTTCTCTAAAAAAACAAAAAAAGGGAAATTTCCATAGTAGAAACTTCCCTTTTTGTATAATAACATACTCTTTATTACTTATTTAACAGGAATATTTTTAAGTGTTTCTACTAAATAATCCCAGAATTTTTCCACACTTTCTATGTGTACTCTTTCATCGGGTGAATGTGGGTTTCGGATGGTAGGTCCAAACGAAATCATATCCCAGTTTGGATACACTGCTCCTAACAAACCACACTCTAAACCAGCGTGTATGGCTTTAATCTCAGGAATCCTTCCATACATTTTTTGATAGGTTTCTTGCATGGTTTTCAGTATAGGCGATTTCATATTGGGTTTCCAGCCCGGATAAGCTCCCGAAAGGGTAATTTTTCCTCCTGCCAACTCTATGATTGCGGTCATTTTTTCGCCTACGGCTTCTTTTGCTGTGTCTACAGAACTCCTTATCAAGCTCTTAATTTCGGCTACTCCTTTTTCTGTTTTTACAATAGCCAAATTAACCGATGTTTCTACCAAATTTTCCATAGAATCGCTCATACGCATCACACCGTTAGGTAAACCGTATACTACATTGACTAAGTTTAATCCACTTTTTTCATCTATCACTGTAGAAGGTAAATCTATGGGTGTAATTTCAACGGCTATATCGGGTTCTACATTGGAAAATTCATTTTTCATCACAGTAAAAAAGTCTTTTACAAACGTATTGAATTTTTCCACATATTGATTAGGAACTACTACCGTTGCAAAAGCTTCGCGAGGAATGGCGTTGCGTAAGCTACCTCCTTCTATGGATGATAAACGCAAACCAAAATCCTTGATTGATTTTCTCAATAAGCGAATCATTACCTTATTGGCATTGGCTCGTCCTGTGTCAATATCCATACCGGAATGACCACCTTTTAAGCCTGTTATCGAAATTTTGAAAGCCTTAGTATCGGCGGGAGTTTTTTCTTCTTTGTATCCAAGTTCTACACTGGCATCTAATCCTCCGGCACATCCGACATAAAGTTCTCCCTCATCTTCTGAGTCTAAATTAATAAGTATATCACCCTCTAAATAGCCGGGTTTTAGTCCAAAAGCTCCTGTCATTCCTGTTTCTTCGTCTATTGTAATCAATACTTCTATGGGACCGTGTTCAATATCAGTAGCCTGCAACACACTCATAGCGGCTGCACAGCCAATTCCATTGTCGGCACCTAAGGTGGTTCCGTTGGCACGTACCCAGCCATCATCGCCTATAATAGGCTCTATGGGGTCTTTTGTAAAATCATGTTCTTTATCTGAGTTTTTTTGAGGTACCATATCTATATGTCCTTGTAAAATAACTCCTTTACGATTTTCCATGCCTTTGGTAGCGGGTTTACTTAAAATTAAATTGCCCACTTCGTCTTTCACTGCTTTGATATTGTGTTTTTTAGCCCATTCTAAAAGATAGGCTACTATTTCATCTTCGTGTTTGGATGGATGTGGAATACTACAAATTTTTGCAAAATTTTCCCACAGCGATTGTGGTGTTAGTTTAGATAAATTATTCATGATTTTTTATATTTTAATTATATTTTAATGATTTTCAATAATGATTAATACAAACGAGCAAATGTTTACTTTTATTACTTTAAAGTACAAGTTACCGATTATCAGCTACTTGGTTATTTTTACTGTCAATCCCCTGTGAAGCATGGTGTTGGCTATAGGCTCAAGTTTTGAATATTCATCCCTCATAACATCACATTTTCCGTGATTATGAGTAATATATGCACATTGGAAGGCTTGTTCATAGGTGTGATGACACAGCTCCATGAGTGTATCTATAACGAAATCAAAGGTATTAAAATCGTCATTGATTAACCAAAGAACAAAAATATCTTCCAAAAGAGCCAATTCTTCCTCTTGGGATTGTGTTTTTATTTTTTCCTGATTCATAGCTTTTTACCAATCGTCATGTATAATAGGTTTGGGTTCCATTTCTTCTTCCAAATTTTCTGTTAGTTTTAATATGGCTTCGTCCACTTGTTTGAGGTGTTCGTATCTCATGGGACTCCATTCGGGTTTGGTATTATCAAACCATACTTCAATGGGCTGATTAGCAGCTCCTCTTAAATTAAAATTTGTAATTGTGTATCTGTATCTGCCTTCTCTCATTTCTATTTTCAGGTTATAGTAAACATAACCTGCCGCTACCTGTGTTTTTTTATCTTTAGAAGGGGTAGTAATTCTAATATTTGATACACATTCTATTGTTTTTGCCTCAGCATCAGCTTCTTTAATTACCTGTGTTGGGTTTTTATAATATTTTTTTGCCCATGCCAACGCTCGGGTATAAAGCGAGTCGGGATTTCCTTCTACCCTTACAGCTTGCTGATAAGTTATTAAGTGAGTATGCTCATCTATAGGAAGATAAGGTGGGTCTATGTCTACTGGTTTTCTTTGTGCCGAAACTGTAAAAAAACCTATTAACAAGCCTATCAAAAAAATATTTCTTTTATTCATAATCTATGTGTGATTTTCTTTTTTAACGTAAGTTTGGTATGTAAAATTATATATGTGATTTTCGTCTGCTGGATGTTGCGTGTTTTCTATTATTTTCCATTCTTTTTCTTCTATCTTAGGAAAAAATGTATCGGCATTGGGAAATTCAGCGTCAATGCGTGTTACGTAAAGTTTATTGCAAAGGGGAAAAAATTGCTTGTAAATATCGGCACCGCCCATGATAAATGTTTCTTCGTTTTTATCAATTATTTGCATAGCTTCTTCTATGGAGTGAGCCATTTTACATCCTGAAAAAGAAATAGATAAATCACGTGTAAGTACAATATTTGTCCGCTTAGGTAGCGGTTTTACAGGCAAAGATAAATAGGTGTTTTTTCCCATCAATACAGTATGACCACTTGTTATTTGTTTAAAGCGTTTTAAGTCGTCTGATAGGTGGCATAATAAACTGTTGTTTTGTCCTATTTCGTAATTTTTTCCTATAGCAACAATGATAGACAACATGGTATGTAACTTATATTTTTATTTTCAATAGCGTATTCAAATAATTTTCTATGTTTTCTATAGCTATGCGTTCTTGTTTCATGCTATCACGTTCTCTGATAGTTACGGTATTATCTTCCAAGGTTTGATTATCTACTGTAACGCAATAGGGTGTTCCTATGGCATCTTGCCTGCGGTAGCGTCTGCCTATGGCATCTTTTTCATCGTATTGGCATAAGAAGCTATATTGCAAGTCTTTTAGTATTTCTTTTGCTTTTTCGGGCATACCGTCTTTTCGTACCAATGGTAATATGGCAAGTTTGACGGGTGCCAAAATAGGAGGTATTTTCAATACCGTTCTTACGGTATTGTCTTCCAAAGTTTCTTCTGTATACGCATAGCTAAATATAGCCAAAAACATTCTGTCTAAACCAATGGAAGTTTCTACAACATAAGGCACATAACTTTCATTAGTCTCAGGATCAAAATATTGTAATTTTTTACCCGAAGTTTGTTGATGCGATTTCAAATCAAAGTCGGTGCGTGAATGTATGCCTTCTAACTCTCTAAATCCAAAAGGGAATTTAAATTCTATATCGGTAGCTGCATTGGCATAGTGTGCCATTTTTTCGTGATCGCGGAATCGGAAAAATGCTTTTTCTATTCCAAGGGATTCGTGCCAGCGTATGCGTTCCGATTTCCAATATTCGAACCATTGAATTTCTTCGCCTGGACGTACAAAAAACTGCATTTCCATTTGTTCAAATTCTTTCATTCGGAAAATAAACTGGCGTGCAACTATTTCATTTCGAAATGCTTTTCCTATTTGTGCTATTCCAAAAGGAATTTTCATTCGAGAGGTTTTTTGTACATTCAAAAAATTAACAAAAATACCTTGAGCTGTTTCGGGACGTAAATATACCGTATCGGCTCCATCGGCAACAGAACCCATTTGGGTGGCAAACATAAGGTTAAATTGCCGTACTTCTGTCCAATTTTTACTGCCTGAAACTGGACATGATATTCCCAATTCATCAATTAAATCTTTCAATGCTTCCCAATCGCTTTTTTCCATACAAGACACAAAACGGCTTTGTATTTCATCAATTTTTTGTTGATAACCCAATACCCGTGCATTGGTTTGACGATACATCGATTCATCAAAATTATCGAAACGTTTGGCTGCTTTCTGGACTTCTTTATCTATTTTATCTTCTATTTTTTGAATGTAATCTTCGATAAGAACATCTGCTCGGTAGCGTTTTTTACTGTCTTTATTATCAATAAGAGGGTCATTAAACGCATCCACGTGCCCCGATGCTTTCCACACCGTAGGATGCATAAAAATAGCACTGTCAATGCCTACAATATTTTCGTGCATGCGAACCATGGATTTCCACCAATAGTCTTTGATGTTGTTTTTCAACTCACAACCATAGGGACCGTAATCATAAACCGCACTTAATCCATCGTAAATTTCACTTGAAGGAAATATATACCCATATTCTTTTGCGTGAGCAATTATTTTCTTGAACGATTCTTCGCTGTGTGTCATGTAATTAGTTTAATTTAAATGAGAAGTGCAAAGATACAAAATTATTGTAAACATTAAAAAGCAGAAAGGAAACTTATGAAACAAATTCTTGGTATATTAATTTACTTCTCTCAGCACATCTCCACGCAGTATACGGAATCGTTTGCGTGCATCGGAAGCATAAATACTTGATGAATAATTTCTTATTATTTGTTGATACAAGTCCATTGCGGTAAACATATCCTTGATATAAAACTCGTTAATGGTAGCCCTCATAAATAAGGCATCATCGGCAAGTAAATCGTGGGGATGAAAATCTACGATGCGTGCAAATAAGCTATCAGCTTTTTTATATTCTTGTTTTTTGAGGGCTATTTCGGCTTTTAAAAATAAAATGTCGTCTGATAAAGTATGGTAAATAATCATTTTTCCAATGGTATCTATCATGTCCTCTGCTTTTTGTAATTGATTGTTTTCTAAGAAAAATTTGGCTCGTGCAAAATACATCAAAGGTAGATTGAGACTGTCTTCGGTTTTGTTATCGGATATGAGCAAAGATAAATACATGGCATCGTTTGCAATGAGTTTAGAAGTAGCAGCACGTAGCACATCTAACTGTGCTTCAGCCCAATCAAATTCGCCTAAATAAAAAGAAAGTTTAGCGTTTTTATATTTCGCTGTGGAACTTATGGTGTCGTTTGGAAAATCTTTTTCTACCTGTGAATACAAAAGAGTAGCCTCCCATACATCTTCGTCTAAACAAAGGATGTCGCCTAAGTCTAATTTCAACAATGCTTTTTCTTTGTGAGGAATGTTTTGTTTATAAATAGCATCTTCCAACAATGCTTTAGCTGTTTGTATATCATTAGCATACAAAGACTTCAATTGTACCCATTCCCTAAGCAACAACACATTAGATAGGTTGAGCGCATTGTCTTTGAAATAAGTGTATAGTTTTTTATCAAGTGTTTGAATGTCTTCTTTTTTGGGTGGGTATGTATGTGTAATTTGTTTGTATTTTGTACGTAAAGACAACACCTTAGACAACTCATAATAAGGACTTTCTATGTTTTTTTCTATTAAAATATAATTCAATCCATTCAGCGAAGTTTTAAAGTCCATGTTGTCGCCTGCTATTTCCGATATTTCATACACTGTCCGTCCGTCTTCTTTGTAGCGTTTATCTATGGCTATGGCTTGTTTTAGAGCGGAAGTAAAATCTTTTTCCTGCATGGCAAACCACAACATCAACGAAGAGTATACCTGAATATCTGGATTTCGGTTGGAATATTTAAGAATATTTGTACGTATAATATCACGTTTTACTTGTTGAGGGTCGTCAATGAGCCAATTAATTAATATACTTTCTACCGTTACTATTTCATTCGGAAAATCGCGAATAAGCACAAACAGTTCGTCTATAGCCTTTTGGTATTCTTTTTTTTGAGTATACAAATGGGTTAATTCAACGGCATATTCTGTTTGTACAAGGCTGTTTTTTCGTCCTTGTAAATATGTTTTTATAGCATAATCTGTCAAATGATACGCCTGAAAAGCAGAGGCTAATTCTTTGACTGTAGCAGAATTAAGATTAGCTTGTGTTATGCAATTCTCATATTGTTTTTTAGCTTTGGACGAAGCCCCTTGTTGTTCGTAAATTTGTCCTAAATCTACTTTATATTTTTGGATAAGGGGATAAATACGTATTTGTTTTTGGATGAGTTTTTCGGCTTCTTTAAAATCTTGTAAAGCGATTAGAGTTTCTAAATAATAATTGTAATAATAAGCATCGGGACGATTGTTGTACAGTCTTTTAAATAACCCTACAGCCTTTTCATATTCTTGATTTTTAAAATATTGAACAGCCAATTGTTCGTTGTTTGTTTGTGCTAAGGCAAACATTCCACAACATAAAAAGAACAAAGCGATAAGTATATTTTTATTCTTCATGATACAAAGTAGCTAAGACAACTTTACCAACTTTTTGAAGTGTATTTTTATCAATGTTTGACATATTATCATTCAGTGTATGCCAATACTGATTGAAGCCTGTAGAAGTTGTGTTGTTGTATTCTATAATATCAATCATGGGAATACGAGCTATTTGATTTACATATAAATGATCATCTGTAATGGGTGGAGTTTCTATTCTTCTGAAATTAGATCCATAGCCTAATTGCTCAGCAATCGACCATACGTGAGACAAAATATCGGGTGCATAATAAAGTGAAGTTCCTTCGTGAGTAAAAACAGCATTTTCACCACCTACCATATCTAAAAGGATTCCATAGCGAGCCGAATAATTTCTTATATGTTGATTTTTAGCCCAATACTGTGAACCCAAGCACCAAAACTCTCCGCTATAAGATGCTTCTGAATCTTGAGGAGCTCCGTAGTCCTCCACATCGAAAAGTATAATATCTACACCAATGTCTGGTCTTTTTAGTTGCAGCTGACGAGCAATTTCTAACAATACCCCTACTCCACTGGCTCCGTCATTGGCTCCGTCTATGGGTTTTCTACGGTTTTCGGGATCTGGATCATGATCTGCATAAGGACGTGAATCCCAATGTGCAGCTAATAAAACTCTCACTTTTTGCGAAGGATTAAAAACGCCAATTATATTTTTTCCGTGCAGCATGGTTCCATCGTATGCTTTTACGCGATATTCTTGTAACAACAGCGTATCGGCGAAGCGTTGCAGCGTACTTGTCAAATATACCCCACAATCGGCATGTGCTTTTGTATTAGGTACTCTCGGTCCAAAATCCACTTGATTATGAACAAAGCTATAAGCAGAATCGGCATCAAAATCAGGTATATATAAACTTTTAGAAGGAGTTTGTTCTTCCACAGAAATGCTTGGCGACTGGCATGCCGAAAAAAATAAAATCAAAAATATGAAGAGATAAATCGTTTTTTGTTTCATGATAATAAACTTACTGTTTTTCTGCAAAGATAATAAATAAAAAGAAATGACGGATAAAAAAAAGAGAATGCCAAAACATTCTCTTTTACAATATTAATCTTTAAAATATTAATCTTCATCTTCTTGTGATTCTTCGTATGCTTTGAGCAATGCAGATTGCACATCAGCAGGTACTTGCTGATAATCAGCAAACTTCATTCCATAAGAAGCACGTCCACTGGTTATTGAACTTAGAGAAGTTGAATATTTATTCATTTCTGCTAAGGGAACCTTGGCTCGAATAATTTGATAGCTTCCATCGCTATCCATACCCATTACTACGGCTCTTCTTCCTTGTAAATCAGTCATTACACTACCCATGTTTTCAGATGGAACGTATACTTCTACATCGTAAATAGGTTCTAAAATACGAGCTCCTGCATTTTTGAAAGCTTCTCTGAATGCGTTACGTCCCGCTAATTTAAACGCCATTTCGTTGGAATCAACGGGGTGCATTTTTCCATCAAAAATATTCACACATATATCGCGTGCATAAGAACCTGTTAACGGACCGTCTTCCATTCTCTCCATGATACCTTTCAAAATAGCAGGCATAAAACGAGTGTCTATCACTCCTCCTACGATACAGTTATTGAACACTAATTTTCCACCCCACGATAAATCGTGAGTTTCGGTTCCGCGTATGGGATATTTATTTTGAGGTGTCATTCCCTCAAAATAAGGTTCAATCAACATGTGAACTTCTCCAAATTGTCCAGCTCCTCCCGATTGTTTTCTATGACGATACATAGATTCAGCTGATTTTGTAATCGTTTCACGGTAAGGGATTTTTGGAGAAAAATATTCAATTTCTATTTTATTTATTTTTTCAATAATCCACTTAATTATATTCAAGTGTTGTTCTCCTTGTCCTGACAGTATCATTTGTTTCAGCTCTTTGGATTGTTCTACCAATAGCGTCAGATCTGACTTGCGTAATTCGCTCAATACTGCTCCTAATTTTTCATCGTCGCTTGTATTTTTCGCTCTTACTGCGGTTCGGAACTTAGGCTCTGGAAAAACAGTAGAAGGAATAATATCGTCAGAATTTTTAGTGGAGTTTAATGTATGTTGTGCTCCTACGTTTCTTAATTTAATAGTAGCTATTATGTCGCCAGCACATGCTTTTTCTACCTTTTCACGATTTTTACCTGCAATACATAATAGTTGAGAAATTCTTTCTTTTGAACCGTTGTTAGCATTTACAACTTCCATACTTTCAGATATTTCTCCGTTGTATAATTTCATAAATGCCACTTCGCCTAAGTGTTGCTCTGTAGTTACTTTAAATACAAAAGCTGATAATGGTTCTTTCGAGTCGCATTTTAACTCTTTGTCTTTATCGGTTTTATCAAAAGCTACTTCGTTGGGTGCAGGGCAACTATCTTTTATAAAATCCATCAAAGTAGTTACTCCTTGATCCATTTTAGCCGAAATACACATCACAGGGAAAACAGATCCTTCTTTAATGCCTAAGTGCAACCCCTTTTTAATTTCCTCTTCGGTGAGTGTGCCTTCTTCAAAAAACTTCTCCATCAAGGCTTCGTCATTTTCCGCTGCATTTTCTATCAACACATTGTATAACTCTTCTGCTTTGTCTTTTTCACTATCGGGAATATCCGATATTTCAGGAGTTCCTCCATCAACAGGAAATTTTATCATTTTCATTTTCAACACATCAATAATTGTGTCAAAACCTATGCCCGCATTTATGGGGTATTGTATGGTGGTTACACTGTTGCCAAAATATTGTTTTAACTGACGCATCATTTCGTCAAAATTAGCTTTATCGTGCTCTAATTGATTTACAACAAACACAGCAGGCTTTTTCATTTTTTTAATCCAACGCCATTGTATTTCAGCTCCTACGTCTACTCCATTTTGAGCGTTTAATACCATAACAGCTGTGTCGGCTACTCGCAATGCACCTACAACTTCACCTATAAAATCGTCAAAGCCCGGACAATCAATTATATTAAATTTAACTCCTTCGTATTCGGCATAAAGTACTGTAGAATAAATGGAGTTTTGACGTTCCAACTCAATATCTCTATAGTCTGAAACTGTATTTTTATCGTCTACATTACCTCTTCTATTGATGACTCCACCGTGAAGTAATAATGCTTCTGCTAAGGTAGTCTTTCCACAACGCGCTCCTCCTACAAGGGCTATATTTCTGATTTCATTCGTTTGATATACTTTCATGTTGATATTATTTATATATATTTCTATTAAATTCTGAAACACACAATTTCAGACAACGAGCTAATAACAAGACCCATAGAGCTTTTTGAAACTATGTATTTTTTAAGGTTGCAAAGTTACAAAAATCAACAATATAAACAAAGTATTATTGATGTTTTTTTTTAAATATTATCTACAATAAACTTACGGTAATATTTACGTCCTACTTGAAACAAACACTTAGATCTTTAATTCCCAATTTAAAAAGTGTATCTTGCACTAAGATTGAGAAAACTATAATCAAATCTGGGATGGAAAAACCCATTTCCTACAAAAAATGATATCCCTGGGCGTATATCGGCTTGTAGCGTAAGCGGAATCTGAGGGAATTTATACTCTACCCCACCTATGGCATTTGCTCCTATTTTAAATCCAATAGGAAAGTTGTCGTCATACACTATTCCTCCAAAAGCAGGTCCTAAACTTAAACCTCCACCTATAAACCAATAAAATCCATTTTGTATGGGTTTTTCATACATAAGATTTGCGTTTATATCTAAGCCTAAGGCATAATGCGACACACGAAAACCAAGATCTACTTGAAAAGCAAAGTCTTCTACAGGAAAAGTTTTATAAGAAAACCCTTGTGTAAATCCCAATATTCCCCCAATACTGTTTTTATAGGGTGCTTGTGAAAAGGCTGTGAATAAACTTGATACAAAAAAAATACAAATAAAAAGTCTTGTTCTCATTTCTGTTCTTTTATTTAACTTAGTAATATATTTAATTATTATTTGTTGCATAAATACAACTTTAATCTATAACGACAATATACAAGAATGTTGTATACTATCCCTCATTTTTTATAAATCTATAATATAAAAACAAATCTACGCTCACAAGTAGCATATTAAATGCCCATAAAAAAGTAACTATATCAAAGTTATGTAAAATTTTATTGACAATACCAAAGGCATAGCCTAAAATAATAATCATCATAAAAAAGGGACTTTTCCCTTTAACTACTTTGGTTCTTAAAGCCTTGATAATAGAAACGGGCCAACTAACAGCAAAACAAAGCAACATTAAAATTTCAAAAACACTAAATTGGGGTGTAAGCATATTTTTTTATTTAATTCTAAAATTCATATATGGATTGTCATTAACATATACCTCCAACACATCGTTAATAGCTAAAGAAATTGCTGGAATTGGACTTCCTGTAAACAGTAAATCACCTATTTTTAGGGTGAAATATTTAGACACATAACTGATTAACTGTTCTATAGAATAAATCATAGCGGATGTATTGGCTGTAAATACTTCTTGGTTATTTTTTATTAATTTCAACTCCAACGAGCGAAAATCACTTACAGTTTCCAACGAAAAAAACGGACTGATAACCGCCGAATTCTCAAAAGCTGTACCTTGCTCCCAAGGCAAACCTTGTTGGATGCATTTGGCTTGCATAAATTTATCAAAAATATTAACACCAACCGCCCATTCTTGAAAATAAGTAGATGCAAATTTTTCGTCCACATATTTACCTAATTTACCTATACGAACAACCCATTCTAATTGGCAATGCGTATCTTTTGAAAACTCGGGAATAAAAAAGGGACGGTTGTTTGTTAAAATAGAAGTATCTGGTTTTAAATAAAACAAAGGATATTCTACTGTTGGAAAATCCTTATTCGTAATGGGATAATTATTGTAAATACAGATAATTTTCATTCAAATTAGTTTAACATTTGCTGAGCCGTACGCAAGGCTTTCACCATTGTATCTATCTCTGATTTTGTATTATAAACGGCAAACGACGCCCTGATGGTTCCCGGTATACCCAAATAATCCATCAAAGGCTGGGTGCAATGATGCCCCGTTCGGACAGCAATACCCATAAAATCAATAATGGTTCCCACATCGGTTGGATGATGCTTGCCTAAAAGAAAAGAAACTACGGCTGTTTTCTCTTTGGCAGTACCGATAAAACGTATATCTTCTATGATTTTCATTTGATTTTCAGCATAGTGTAACAGCTCTTTTTCATGTGCTATCATGTGTTGATGTCCATATTTTTCAATAAATTTCAACGCATACTGCAAACCTATGGCTCCTTCTACATGAGGAGTTCCTGCTTCAAATTTAAAAGGTAGGGTGTTATATGTAGTTTCTTCAAAACTCACATGCTTAATCATCTCGCCTCCACCTTGATAAGGAGGAAGTTTGTCTAACCAATTTTCTTTCCCATATAAAATTCCTATTCCCATAGGAGCGTATACTTTATGACCTGAAAAACAATAAAAATCGCAGTCAATTTCCTGAACATCCATACCGCAAGATTTAATTCCTTGAGCCCCATCCAACAAAACAGGAACTTGATGCGAGTGTGCATAATCGACTATTTCTTTAATGGGATTGATTGTTCCTAATGAATTGGAAGCATGCGTAATAGATACTAATTTCGTCTTTTCTGTAAATAGCTGCTTATACGCCTCCATGTCTAATTCTCCATTTTCGTAAATGGGAACTACTTTAAGAATTGCTCCACTTTTTTCACATGCCATTTGCCAAGGTACTATGTTGGAATGATGTTCCATTCTACTCACTATAATCTCATCACCAGCACTTAAAATTTCACTTGCAAACGAATGAGCAAGTAAATTAATAGATTCGGTTGTGCCGCGTGTAAAAATAATTTCATGGGCGTGTTGGGCATTGATAAATTTTTGCACCTGAACCCGTGCCTGCTCGTATGCATCGGTAGCCAACTGACTCAAATGATGCACCCCGCGGTGAACGTTGCTATTGATAGTATTATAATAATTATCAATGGCTTGAATTACCATTAAAGGTTTTTGCGTGGTGGCTGCATTGTCAAAATAAACCAAGGGCTTGCCGTGTACTTTTTGAGAAAGAATGGGAAATTCATCTCGTATGTGTTTAAATAATTCCATACCCATTAACTCATTATTTTTAAAAATTTAGAATAGAAAAACACAAACATCACCGACATAAGAAAATTGATGATATTAAATTCAGCTTGAATAATTAACATGGGTAAACTTAAGAACAACAACTGACTAACGGTGTAAATATGAAATCCTATTTTGCGGAGCATTAGCATAAAAGTAGCACCTGTAATAGAGAGTACATAAACCAAAGCCAATACTAAAAAATAATAACGAGGTGTAGTAGCAAACATCTCTGCGGCATCGGAATATACCTTTGACATTTGTTCGTTATTCAACATATCACCCACTTGTACAAACATTTCGGGGATTAATTCATAAAAAGCATAAGAGCCAAGTTGTGACAACAAAGAAAAACCACTCCCTATGAATGTTAACACACACAATACTGTTAAAAAAGAAGGACGTTTTTGAGGTTGCTCACTGCCCTCGTGAGTGGTATATTGGTAATTTTCCATATTCATAATGAATTAAATATTATATATATATTATCCTTTTAAGCAGTTGCCGAAACAGCCACCGATTCAACAAGTGAAAGTATAGAACCGGTAGGACAAACACCCACGCACTTCATACAAGACGTGCATTTAACTGAATCAATAAAAGATAAATTATTTTCTATAGTAATGGCGTCAAATTCACAGGCTTTTTCGCATTTGCGACAAGCTATACAGGCTACTTTACAGTTTTTCTTTGCTTCTACTCCTCTTTCTTTATTCATACAAGCCACCCAAACTCCATTGTCTTCCTGTTTGTTGCGTATTTCTATAATATTTCTTGGACAGGCTTTAACACAAGCACCACACAGCACACAAGTATCATTATTCACCACCGGTAAACCCGTTGTGAGGTCTATTTTTATGCTGTCAAAATTACAGGCTTTGACACAATCACCTAAACCTAAACAACCATATCCACAAGCACTTACTCCAGCTCCTAAGGTATGGGCATAGGCACAAGAAGAGATGGAGTCATAATTATATTTCTGAGGAGCATTGGCATAACTTCCGTTGCAACGAACAACGGTAATTTTGGGACCCATTTCTACGGCTATTTCTCCCATGATTTCGGCTAACTTACTGTTTAAATCGCTGCCTCCAGCTGGACAAATTTTGCCCTCTGTGGTTCCTGTTTTTACTATAGCCTCCGCCAAAGCCCTGCAACCCGCATAACCGCAACCGCCACAGTTGGCTCCCGGTAGTGCATCGGCTATGATGTCAATTTTAGGATCTTCATAAACTTTGAATTTTTGGGATACAAAATACAATACTACAGCCGAAATTACACCTACACTTCCAAGGGTAATCACCGCATATATAACTATTTGAATCATTTTTCTTGAGTTTTAATGCTTCTATATTAATTAAAGACAAAGGTATAAAAAATATTTGTTTGTTTTTATTTTTCTTGTTTTTTCTTTGTGCTACCTATTTTTTACTTATAAAAAACTTCTAAATCCCAAATTCACACACCATCATCGACACAAAAAAACAACAAATACACTTCTCTAAAACTCAAGTTAACTTTTTCGTACTATAATAAAAAAATGTGTGTATTTTTCTTATAAAAAACTTTATCCATCTATACACAATTGAATAATTTTATGTACATTTGCAAACGCATTTTTAATAAAAATAAAAAGGAGAAAAACACAAAATGACATTAAAACAGCTCATAGAAAAATATCAGTCAGACAGAGATTATTACCTGACTAATAAATATAATGAAACACTGCTTCGCAGTGATTTCTTAGACCCATTTTTTGAGTTGTTGGGTTGGGACATTAAAAATAATGCAGGAAAACCAACTAACGAGAGAGAGGTCATTTTGGAGGAAGCCTTGAAAGCAAACGCTTCTGAAAACTCTAAAAAACCTGATTATACTTTTCGATTGTTCTCAGAAAGAAAATTCTTTTTAGAAGCTAAAAAACCATCTG
>JAAYRN010000177.1 GCA_012518765.1 Bacteroidales bacterium | reverse complement strand
TAAGTGGTATCATGTTTATTATCATGAGTGTAGGTTTATATTTATCCTTTAGTAGAGCAGCTTGGTTAAGCTTACTCTTAGCTATAGGAGTACTGATATTACTACTTTTCAGAATAAAACTAAAAAGTATATTGCTATTTATAGCGGGCTTCTTTATATTGATTTTCACGTTTCAATCCACATTATTACATCAACTCAATCAAAACGAACAAGAATCATCCGATAGTTTCATAGAACATATTCGCTCCAGTACCAATATTTCCTCCGATGCTTCTAATGTTGAACGCCTGAATCGATGGAATTCGGCTGTACGAATGTTTAAAGAAAGACCTATTTTTGGGTTTGGACCCGGTACTTATCAATTTAAATATGCATCTTTTCAACGCTCAAAATATAAAACCATCATCTCTACCAATTCGGGAGATGGCGGCAATGCACACAGCGAATATTTGGGACCTCTTTCCGAATCGGGAATAATGGGAATGTTAAGTGTTTTTGTTTTAGTAATCATTTGCTTATACAAAAGCATTTATATTTACCATCACGAAAAAGAAAGAAACATCCGCATTATCAGTCTCATGTGTACATTATCCTTAGTAAGTTACTACACACACGGGTTTTTAAATAATTTTTTAGATACCGACAAACTTGCAGTACCTGTATTTGGAGCTATGGCTGTCATAACTGCTTTGGATATAATCAGAAAAGACAAAAAAATAGAAATCTTAAAAACAAAAAACAATGAATAAATTTTATCAAATCACATACAAGGTTTTATTATTTTCTATGGTATTATTATATTCGTCCTGCCAGAAAAATGGTTTTACCGTCAAAGGTGATTTTACCCATAACAAATACAACTTCTGTGTTTTAGACGAAATACTACCTACTGAAATTATACCCACAGACACCATTTTACTTTTAAATAATGGTTTTTCTCATGTTATAAACTGTACTGAAAAAGGATTTTATCGCATTCGATTTGAAGATACGGTGTATATTACTTTTATAGCTGGCGAAAAAGACAATATTAGTATAAAAGGAAATTTAGAAGACATAAAAAACACTCAAGAAATAATAGGTAATGAAGAATCTAAACTTTTTTTGGAAGTAAATAAAAAAATACACGAAATGTATTTAATCACCGATTCTTTGTCAAAAATATTTTTAGACCAAAAAGACCACGAAGATTTTGCCCGTATTTCAGAAGAACTCAATGCAAGTTATTTTTATTATTTCAACCTGTACAAGGAGTATTTACATGATTTTATTATCCAACATCCCAATAAATTAGCAAGTATATCCGCTTTTTATCAAAAAATAGGACATCGAAGTTTTTTCTCTTCCGAAGAAGATAGGGAATTATTAGAAAAAATGATTAAAGAATTAAGCATATCCTATCCTAACAATCAACATGTTATTGCATTAAAAGAAAAACTTGAAAATGAACCGCAAAGATAGATATACGTATATTATAGAATATTTCAGCAAACATAATCCTGACGCTACCAGCGAATTAGAATACAAAAACCCTTACGAGCTACTGATAGCCGTAGTTTTGTCGGCTCAATGTACCGACAAAAGAGTAAACATGACCACTCCCAATTTTTTCAAACGCTACCCTACTGTAGAAAAACTATCGGAGGCAACGCCCGAAGAAATTTTCGAACACATCAGAAGCATTACCTACCCCAACAGCAAATCGAAATACTTGAGCGGATTGGCTAAAATGATAGTCAAAGACTTCAACAGCAACATACCTGACAACATTGATGATTTACAAAAACTACCCGGTGTAGGCAGAAAAACAGCTAACGTTGTTGTTTCTGTTTTATTCAACAAGCCAGCCATGGCTGTAGATACGCATGTATTTCGAGTTTCGGCTCGTATTGGATTAACTGTCAACGCAAAAACTCCTGAGCAAGCCGAAAAACAATTGGTAAGTTTTTTTCCCGAACATATAATAGCCAAAGCACACCATTGGTTAATTTTACATGGACGTTATGTTTGTTTAGCCCGAAAACCTAAATGTGAAAAGTGCGGAATTACAAAAGTTTGCAAACACTATAACACCATTGTAAAGCAACAAGCTACTCAAAAATAGTTAAATCTTTTTTTTACTATAATATTTGTATACAAGCTTCGTTTTTACTACAAAATCACATAATTAAAATTGCCTATGTCAAGTAATTTTATACTTTCAAGTCAATACCAAACAACTGATAAAGAAAAAAAACATCCTTGTTTGAAAACAATTATTTCTCTGATTAACTACTCGAAATCAATAGAAATCAGAAAAAATAAAACATTTGGTAAAATGTTGTTCATAAACAACTAATACACCACACTAACTATCTTCTATTTTTCTATTTCTAATAACACTGGACAATGGTCAGAATGTTTGGCAGAAGCCAAAATCACGGCACGTTTGAGTTTACTCTCCAACGATAAAGATGCCATATTATAATCTATTCTCCAACCCAAATTCCTATCGCGTGCTCTGGCTCTATAGCTCCACCAAGTATACTGATGTGGTTCTTGATTGAAATAACGAAACGTATCAATAAATCCACTTTTCATAAAACCATCTATCCACTCTCGCTCTTCGGGCAAAAACCCTGAAGAGGTGGCATTACGTATAGGGTCATGTATATCAATAGGTTTATGACAAATATTATAATCTCCAGCAAGGATTAAATTAGGACGTTCTTTTAGTAATTCATGTACATAATGTTGAAAATCGTCCAACCATTGCATTTTAAAACTTTGTCGTTCTTCACCACTCGTTCCTGACGGATGGTATACACTCACCACCGATAAGTCGCCGTAATCAGCTCTTATAAATCTTCCTTCTCTGTCATATAAAGGCATACCCATTCCATATTCCACATGGTCAGGTTGTATTTTTGTCAAAATAGCAACACCGCTATAGCCTTTTTTTTGAGCCGAAAAGGAATAAGTATGATAACCCAATTCTTTAAACTGAAGTACAGGAATTTGATCGGACTGTGCTTTGGTTTCTTGTATGCAAACCACATCGGGATTGGTTTGTTCGAGCCACTCCGAAAAGCCCTTATTGACAGCGGCTCGAATACCATTTACATTGTATGTTAAAATTACCATTGTTTTTTTTATTTAGCCATTAAAGCGGCAAGTGCAATAGAGTAATTTTTTGATTTAGCCGAATCACCGCGAGAAGTTAAAATACAAGGAACTTTAGCTCCACAAACCATAGCTGCCAATTCAGCATTGGCTAATTTGGTCGATGACTTGTAAAATACATTACCCGACTCTATGTTGGGAAACACCAAACAATCAGCATCACCTACTACAGGGCTATTTAATTTTTTAATTTGAGCACTTTCTTTATCCAATGCCACATCTAAAGCAAGTGGTCCATCTATTAAAGCTCCTTTAATTTGTCCTCTATCTGCCATTTTGGATATAATAGCCGCATCGACACAAGCTGGCATGCCGCCCAACATTTGCTCAGTTGCAGCAATCAAAGCCACCTTAGGCTCTTTTACTTCCAAGGCATGAGCTATGTTTATCAAATAATTAGAAATGGCTATTTTTTGATTCAAATCGGGAGCGGGAATAACAGCAACATCGCCACATATCAACAACTTATGATAAGTACTCACTTCTATTACAGTAGCATGAGATAATACAGCTTTAGGACCTGGCATTAACCCATTTTCTTTGTTTAAAATAGCACGCATGTATTTATCGGTACTCAATAAACCTTTCATTAAAATGTCGCCTTTGCCTTCGTTTATAAGTGCAACAGCTTTTCCTCCGGCTTTATTTTCATCAGCTTCTTGAACGATTGTAAACTTATTTACATCTATGTTTAGTTCTTTACAAACTTTTTTTATAGTAGTTTCATCGCCTACAAGTGTAGCATCGACTATGTTTTGCTCTATAGCATGATAAACAGCTTCTATTGTATGTGCATCGTTTGCATAAACTGCTACTAATCTTTTGCGGGGTTTGGATTTAACCAATTCCACCATTTGGTCTAAATTACTAATACTCATTTCTTTTTGTTTTAATATTTAAATATTTAAATTGTTCTGCAAAAATACAAAATTAATGGACTTGTATTTCTCATCTTTTATTTTTAAAAAAATCACTAATTACCGAAGCACATTCATCCTCTAAAACACCTCCTATAAGCTGAGTTTTAGGATGATAAAGCGTTTTTTTATCTACATTTATATATTTTTTATCATAAGCACCAAATACAACTCTATCTATCTGTGTCCAATATGCAGCCCCTGCACACATGGCACAAGGTTCTAAAGTTACATACAATGTGCAATCTTTTAAATATTTACTCCCCAAATAATTTGAAGCT
>JAAYRN010000176.1 GCA_012518765.1 Bacteroidales bacterium | reverse complement strand
AATGGTAAAATCAACTTTTGTGGAAAAGAGCTCATACCATTGTTCGAGGGTGATAAGTTGACTATCTTTAAATTTATCATCTAAAATAGTATCACTCTTCCAGTAATTTCCATAATAATTAAAACAATAACTCTCACCCTGCCATCCTGTTTCTTCCAGAAACAACGTCCATAAATGACTTTCTGTGTTTTTTTCAAGCACCCACTTATCAGGTTTTTCTTTTAGGTCGGCGGTTGCCCATTTACATTCATGAAAAACAATTCCATTCATGTTACATATTCTGTAACCTACTGTTTCGTCTTGATACCATATCTCGGGTTTGTAATTACCTGTATTAGGTGAGCTCAATTTTTTAAATGGGTATCCATCTTCCTTAATCCTATCCGTATCTTTAAAACGGATTTTGTACTCTTTTAATAATTTCTCTATTCTTTCCATGTTTTTATCTCCTTTTTATTTTAAATGTTTAATTATTTTTCAAGAATATCTATTTTATTTTTTAATGTCTAATGGTTTCATCGCATTGGCATTAATAAATATTTATCGTTAATATAATGTGCTCTTATAGGAGCTACACCCTTAAATGTAACATTTTCGTCTTTTATTGTCTCTAATATAAGTTTTAATAGTACTACATCAAAATTAACATATATGTCTTTTTTAATATTGTTTATTATACTATAAGGATTAAAAAGTTTACTTGTTTTAATATTATCATTTTCATCTAAATAAGAACAGGAAATATAAGTGGAATCAGATTCTATTACTTCTTTAAATTCTATTATAGAGTTCTCTCCTTTTGTTATTTTACGTACTTTATGTACTTTATCTACATAATTCTTTAGCTCTTTTTTATTTAATGTAAAATAGTAAAATTTATCATGTCTACGTTCTAACATTATGCCATATAGATTAGGAAATGTTATTTCTCCACATCTTACATACATAGTATAATCATTAAATGTAAATCTAATATATTTACTAAAGGTTTGAATGAGCTTTCCTCCTTCTTTGATGGATTCTTTACTTAATAAGAGTAAGGTGCTTAAAACAGCCTTGTTTTGCTTTTTGAGGATGTTTATAGCTTCAATAGGAATAACAATAGAATGTTCATTTATTTCTTCTGTAGGTTTATGTAGCCATGTTGCATAATGTGCATTTGTAGCTATGAAGTTTTTCTTATAGTATCCTACTCCTTTTTGATTAGATAGTTCCCCTTTTTTTAGTCTAAATTTACTAATTCTTTCTATTTCCTTTATAGTTTTTTTATTTAGAACCATTTCTTCTTCCCAATCGTTGTGATTAGTTTGGTATTTAGGAATATCATTTAATAGATTATCCATAAATTCTGGGTTGTTTCTATCCTTGTATATTTCATTGATGAATAAATTTCTATCGTAAATACCATTAAGATGTTCTAATTCTTTTGGTTTCTTTTTTATTAATAGTATTTCTGGTGATATTGTATATATATTATCGTTGTCTACATATACATAGTTATCAAAATAAGGATGATTGTTTTTCTTTATTAACTTTAATAGTTTCACGGTATTTATTTTTAAATTTTAATATTTCTTGGTGAAGTTTCAAACAATTATACCTATCCATAACCTCCTCAAAATACCGCTTGCCCTTATTATGCAATTTAACGGCTTTTTTCACGTCTTTTTCGGGATTGTGGTAATTTTGTACCACAAGGAACATTTCGTGCGATTTTAGCGGGTTCTTTCGGTCTGCGTAGGTATATTTGTTATAACCTAAGATACGGTTACATTCTTTGACGTAAATGGGCGTTATTTGTAGAATACCTTCACTTTCCCCGTCAGAGTATTTCGGATTTGGATTAAATTTTGTCTCTTGCCATATTATTGCTAACTCGATAAGCTCAAATTCGGTTAGATAGGTTAGTTTGTAGGCGGGTTGGTCTATTTTTTTAATTATATCTTGAGTGATAAATAGTAATTGAGTGGAAATTAACATAAGCATTAAAATTAAAACTCCAAACAAAAAATAAATATTTGTAAATTCTTTTTTTATTTCTGATTTTTTCATGATATATTATTTTTTTTAAAATGGGTCATCTTCTTTCGGTTGCATATATGTCAATTCAATATCTTCAAAATTAAGATTATTGGTCTCTGTTAATTGGATAGTGCTTTGTATGCAACAAAGTGATAATTACTGTTTAATTTTTTTTGCTTCAAAAGGTGATTCTATAACATAATGACTTTTACCCCAATTTACATCAATAGCAAATTTATTTATAATTGCCTTTGAAGGAGTTATTGTAAAAACATGCAATTTTGGGATACTGTCCGTATGTTTTATTTTTACTTTTTTAAAATCGATTTGCCTTTTTTCATACAAACCCATATTTTTTACATAAAACACATAATTACTGCTATTGTCTTGCAAATTATAAATAAAAAAAGATTCATGCTTTTCAAAATTTTTAGCAGGTATAATCAGAGCTATCATAGCTCCGAGTAAAGCAAAAGAAACTGTGACAATAATAAAAAACGAAATAAAAATATAATCAAATAAACAATCTTTGAAAGGTTTTACAACAAAAAATAAAAGAAACGTTCCAATAATTGAACTGACAATAATAGTAATCATAGTAATGATATTTTTTTTGTGCCGTGTCGGGTGTCGCTCCCGATTAAAGCCCAACGCTCACGGCTTAGAAATTAACATCGCTACGGGACGTAGCAAATCATGAAAACTAATGCAAAAACATATAATAATTAAATTACTCTCCCCTGATATACTTCTCTACCAAGCTGTGTTTTTTAACACGCCTGATTTTGTGAAATCCCAACATAAGTTTTCTAACTGCTCCCGCAAAGACATTTCATACCAATATGCCTCCCTGTTGCGAAATGCACTCAAACAATGCCCGTATAATTTATACGGCTTTAATTCTTTTTCAGAAAAATTATCAATATAATCGTATTTCTCTTTGTAATTGATAACTTTTACAAAGGTTGCGTTTTTATCGAAAATAATAAACATGCCGTCCTTATACTCTCGTACTCCAATGGTTTTGAAAAATTGTTTTTCGGCATTTTTATTTCTATTTCTCATTTCAAATATGTAAATATATTTTTCTGAAAAGTTTTTTGCCCTCCTTTGTAAATTATTTTTATTTATTAATTCAACTGCTATGTTGGCTTCTTTCGCAAAACTCCCTATTAAAACAGGACTTATTCTTTCTGTTTTTAAATATTTTTCAGCATCTTTAATCATATTTACTTCTAATCGTAAATCCCGAGCAGTTAAAATTTGGACAGCCCATGCTTGTCCTCTTGTAAATAATTTCATGATTTTT
>JAAYRN010000175.1 GCA_012518765.1 Bacteroidales bacterium | reverse complement strand
GACCGCAATCGATTTTATTATTACGTAGATTTGTTTACCATTTATAAAATGGACGATTACGATACGGATTCACTCCTGTTTAATGGTTATTTATATTCGGATGGTATTTTCCCCGATATTCATAAACCACTGAAAGTTAGACCCGATTTTTCCTTGGGATTTATTTATCATACAGAATCGGGAGGAATGCCCGCTTATTATGGAAAAGGAATGTTTGCCGAAAAAATTGATTTAAGCAACTTAGGATTAAGAGGAACGGGAAAATTAGATTATAGCCAATCGCATGGAGAAGGGAAAAATATGCTCTTTTTCCTTGATTCAATGAATGGCGTTTTTAATACTTATTATATTGAGGAACAAAGTATAGGAAATGAATTTCCCCCTGTTGAGGCTAAGGATGTATATGTGCATTGGGAGCCGTATCAAAATGCCATGCACGTAAAAAACCGAAAAACTCCTTTTAATATGTATAAAGATGTATACCTAAAAGGACATCTTATTGTATCGACAAGCGATGTAAAAGGAGGAGGTACAGTCAATTATGGCATATCGGAAATGCAGAGTAAGGAGTATGATTTTTTACATCATGAAATAAAATCGGAACATTTAGATTTTAGGTTACGAGACAGAGCAATGAATGATTACTATATCAATGCATTTGACCACAAAGCCCACATTGATTTTGAAAAACGTAAGGGGAATTTTATTCGTAACGAAGGAATATCCTATATTGATTTTCCTATCAATATGTTTTATACACAATCCATTGAGTTTGAATGGATGATGGACGATGAAAAATTAGCCTTTACATATGAAGACCCTTATGCAGACATTGATTTAGATAATACAGATATAGAAGAATTGTATACAAAAAAATCGTATGGTAATGAGCTTATTTCAACACATCCGTCTCAAGATTCACTTCAATTTACAACTACAAAGGCTACCTACGATTTGAAAAAATACACCATTACCGCTGAAGGAGTCCGTTTTATTGAAGTAGCTGATGCGGCTATTTTCCCAAAAAATGGAATTGTCAATATTTACAAACGGGCTGAAATAGGAACATTGAGGCAGTCGCAAATATTAACCAATACAGAAACAGAGTATTACAAACTATTCGATGCACTGGTATATATAGAATCGAGAAATAATTACAACGGAAATGGATATTATAATTACATAGATGAAAACCAAGAAAAACAAAAACTTTTCTTCGATACACTCTGGGTAAATCGACAACATTTGAGTAGGGGAAGAGCTAAAATAGCGGATGATAGTGTGTCGTTTACATTAAATCCACATTTTTCTTTTAGTGGTGAAGCCTTGCTAATAGCCGAAGATGAATTTTTAACATTCAAAGGAGGTGTAAAAATTATACATGCATGCGATACCATGTCGTTTGCAGGCATTCGTTTTCATGGTCAAATCGACCCCGATTCGGTTTTGATTCCCATTACTGAAACTACAAAAGATATGAGCAATAGAAGCGTTGTTGCGGCTATTTCTTCCGATAGAAGTGGGTCTATTTATACGGCTTTTGCTCGTGCAAAAAATGCAGCTGCCAATCCGGAGTATATCAACGCCGAAGGATTTCTTACTTTCAACAAAGAATTGGAGTCTTTTGTAGTGGCAGCACCTGAAAAATTGGAGAATTTAGACTTAGACGGAAATGTTATTTTTCTTGAAAAAAATAATTGCATAGGACGAGGGAATGGAGTATTGGATTTAGGAACTAACTTAGGGCGAGTTTCATTTTTCCCCATAGGAACCATAACCAATTACATGCTCAATGATTCGGCAACTATCCAAATAGCAGCTTCTTTAGACTTTTATTTCAACGATGAATGTATGCGTATCATGGCGGAAGTGGTAGATGGTTCGTATCATTTGGAAGGTATTGATATTGTAGAAAATATGAACTATCAACATGCTTTAATGAGTATATTAGGAGCAGCCGAATTTCAAAAAACATATCCCGATTTGGCTCAATATTATCGTTTCAAACGACTGCCTAAAAAACTACAACTACCCTTTGTTTTTGCCGATATAGAATTAGAGTGGAACCAAGCAACGAAATCGTTTAACAGTAAAAATAACATAGGAATTGCCGTTTGTGGGAAAAGAGAAATCAATAAATATGTTCCCGGATTATTTGAAATTCAAAAGAAAGGAGTTAGAACCAATATTCAAATGTATTTTGAAATAGAAGATGATTGGTTTTACTTTAATTATACAGGAGCATCTGG
>JAAYRN010000174.1 GCA_012518765.1 Bacteroidales bacterium | reverse complement strand
GCGACCCCATGCGTGACAGGCATGTATTCTAACCAAACTGAACTACCGCACCTTTAGGGACTGCAAAAATATAATTTTTTTCAATGGAATACCACATATAGTAAAAAAAAGATATTTTGTTTACTATCAATACAATATGCTTTGTGCTATGATTGAATTTGTTGCTTTTGATAAAAATAAAACATGAAAATTGGAATGAAAATCAATATTTTTAGAAATAAATTTATTCGTTTACAAAAAAAGATTATTTTTGTACTTTCAATTAAAAATCAAAAACATGAAATTAGATTTTTTGGGTGCAATTAGCGAAGTTACAGGAAGTAAATTTTTGATAACCACATTAGAAGAAAAAAAAATACTGCTCGATTGCGGAATGTATCAAGGCAAGGGATTAGAAACCGATGCTATGAATAAAGATTTGGGTTTCAATCCAAAAGAAATAGATATACTGCTACTTTCTCATGCACACATTGATCATTCGGGTTTGATTCCTTACTTGTGTAAAATGGGTTTTAAAGGCAGAATTTACTGCACCCATGCCACCCGCGACCTATGTTCCATTATGCTTCCCGATTCAGGAAAAATACAAGAAACAGATACAGTCGATTTTAATAAAAAACGAGCCAGCATAGGATTGCCTGCCGTAGCTCCTATTTATACCGTAAAAGATGCCTATGCTTGCCTGCGATACTTCATTAGTTTGCCCTATAATTTTAAAATACAAATAGAAGATAATGTGTCGGTTATGTTTAGTGATACCGGACATATTTTAGGAAGTTCTGCCATTACTCTTTATGTAAAAGAGGGAGACAAAGAAAAAATAATTACCTATACCGGCGATATAGGTAGGTACAACAAGCGTTTGTTAAAAAATCCCGAGGTATTCCCTCAGTCCGATTATATCATTACCGAGTCAACCTACGGAAACCGCATACACGAAGGCATAAATATAGCAGAAGAAAGATTAGCTCGAATAGTGCAAGAAACCTGTGTGAAAAACTTAGGAAAATTATTAATTCCCTCATTTGCAATAGGAAGATGCCAAGAAATTGTGTATGTTTTAAATAAATTGAAACAAAACAGACGGCTTCCCGATGTTCCTATATTTGTAGATAGCCCATTAGCCGTTTCGGCTACAGATATTTATCGCTTACATGCCGAATGTTTTAAAGAGGATATAGTAGAAATGATACATACTGAAAAAGACCCTTTCGGATTTGATAACTTATTCTATGTTAGAACAAAAGAAGATTCTAAGCGACTGAATACAACCAATCGCCCTTGTGTGATTATATCGGCATCGGGTATGATGGAAGCAGGACGTATCAAACACCATTTGGCAAATAATATTGAAAACAGAAAAACTACGGTGCTAACTGTCGGATATTGTGCTCCTAAAACTTTGGGACATAAAATTGTAAGTGGAGAAAAAATAGTATCTATTTACGGAAAAAAATACCAAGTAAATGCAAAAGTAGAACAAATCAACGCCTTATCGGGACATGGCGACTACTTAGAAATGCAAAGATATTTAAGTTGCCAAGAAAAATCAAAAGTAAAAAATATATTTTTAGTACATGGCGAAAAAGATGTTCAAACAGAATATAAAAGCTACTTAGAACAAAATGGATTCCCAAAAGTAAGCATACCCACTTTTAGAGAATCCGTTGAACTGTAAATAATTATACTTTAATTTATATAAAATGTTTATGCCTGATGCAACAATTTGTAAACAAAAACATCATTAACTATGCAAGCAAGTGAGATTGTAATGGATGCAACGGAGGATGAAATAATAAAAGGATGTATAGAAAAAGACCCAAAATACATGGAAATTTTATACAAGCGATATTCCTCTAAACTATTCAATTGTGCACTGCGCTATACCAAAAAAGTAGAAGACGCAGAAGATGTTTTGCAAGATGCTTTTATACGAATATTTGAAAACATGAAACAATATAATGGCAAAGGAACTTTCTCGGGATGGATGACAACTATTGTCATTAATCAGGCTTTGATGTTATACCGTAGAAACTTACAACATCTTAAATATCAGGCAGGTGATTACGAAGAAATAAAACATAATATCAAAGACACATCCATCAAACAAAGTGATTTTTTAACTCATAAAATACTACTTGAGTGTATTCAAAATTTGCCCGATGGATACCGAATCGTTTTCAATATGCACGAAATAGAAGGATACTCCTATGATGAAATTGCTGAACACTTAAACTGCACTCCTTCAACCTGTCGCTCTCAGTTGTTTAGAGCTAAAAAAGTATTACAAGATAGAGTTAATACATGTATTAACGATGATAACAATCATAGATCATGAAAGAATACAAAGACATAGGCGAATTGTATAAAGATAAGTTTGAAAACTTTTCTCCCGAACCCTCACCCAAAGTATGGGAACATATTCAAATGAAAATGGCAAAGCCATCTATTGCATACAAGAAATTTATATACGGTGCAGCTACTTTTGTGGGAGCTATGGGGCTGATAGTAGCAAGCCTTTATATTACTTCAAACAAAGAAAATGACAACGACATAAATACTGCAAAACAAACCACCGAAGCAACACATCAAACCGAAACAACCAAAAAATCGACACAAATTACACAAACAGAACACGATAATCAAGTTGTAAATCAAGTAAATACGGTTAAGTATACAGACGTTCAACTTTCAGAAACTCCATCGTTTTCAGAAAGCCAAGCAAGCGAACAACCGACTGTAGCTAAGCAAGAAAAAGAAGAATATGTACCCCATGTTTCACAAATAGTATCCGACAAAGCACCATGGAACGAAAGTAAAGAAAAACAAATAGTTTCGTCAAGCGAAATAAAAACCACACCTCCACCCAAAACGAACGAAAGCAAGCTAAAAGTTTTTGTCAGTAAAGATACTACCGTTTGTGAAAACTCTACCATCACATTATCCATACGTAATGCCGAACATATTCGTTGGAGCAGTGGGGAAACATCGCAAGATGTTAAAGTTCAAATAACTAACAGTCAAAACTTCCATGTTTCCTATAAGGATAAAAACGGAAAGGATACAATGGCTAATATTTTTGTTAGATGCGTACCTTGTACAGAACTGACTATACCTACAGCCTTTACACCCAACGGAGACGGATTAAACGACGAATTTAAAGTATATGCTTCGGGGGTGGTACATTCGTATGAAATTATTATTTTCAATAGATTCAACAAGGAAATGTTCCGCTCATCGAATATTAATCAAGGGTGGGACGGAAATGCCATGGGAGTTGCTCAACCCCACGGTTTATACCTTTATGTAATTCGATACATGGATAATTTTAATCAGTGTGTAGAACGAAAAGGTGAATTTCTTCTCTTGAGAAATTAAAAAATTATTAAGTCGGAAGTCGTGAGGTCAGAAGACGTGAGTCGGAAGTCTTAAGTCGAGAAATCCGTTTGTTTTTTTAACCGCAAAGAACACCAAGTTTTATACAAAGGACGCCAAGAAAATAAATTTAAATTTTAACGCCGTACATCTTTGTGTATTTTGCAGTTAAGCAACTTATAGGTTAAGATGAAAGTTTTTTAGGTAATTAGCCAAGCCTTTTGCGTTAAAAATTTCCATTAATTTTGTAGGAAGTTTTGAGAACGTAAAGGACTTATCGTTGATAAAAACTTTTGCTGTTTCAAAATCTATATTTACTTTATCTCCTTGCTTATAAGCATCTACAGCTTCGGGTAAAACGATAATAGGCAATCCTTGATTGATAGAAGAACGATAGAAAATTCTATTAACCGATTTACAAATCACAGCTTTTATACCTATATATGCCAGTCCGACAGAAGGATGTTCGCGCGAGCTACCGCATCCAAAATTAGCTCCAGCAATAACAATGTCGTCTGCGGTGGCTTTTTCGGTAAAATGCTTGTCTACTCCCACAAAAAGGTGGGGTTTAATTTTATCAGCTTCAGCACTTTTAATGGCATAAGTTAGGTTGCCGGCAAACATTTGGTCGGTGTTCATATTGTCAATGTCGGCATAGTTCCACACCTTGTGTTCCAATCTATTTTCCGATTCGTCTATGTCTATCGTAGTACTTTGTTCTTTTTTATAAGGATAAATATCGTTTGCGTTTATTTTTTTTGGGTCGGCTATTTCTCCTTTTATAGCCGAGTAGGCTACCGTAGCGGGCGAAGCCAAATAAATACTGGCTTCTTTGTTTCCCATTCTACCTTTAAAATTACGGTTGGCAGTAGAAATAACGTTTACATTATCGGCGGGTATTCCTTGTCCTGTTCCTAAACAAGGACCGCAGGATGTGGATAATACATTGGCACCTGCTTCCAACATAATTTCTATTAATCCCTCTTGAATGGCTTGGAGGTAAATTTCTTTCGAGGCTGGAATAATCAGCAATTGCAATCCCTTAGGAATGGTTTTCCCTTCCAATATAGCGGCTGCTTGTCTGAGGTCTTCTATTCTTCCGTTGGTACAAGTTCCTATAACTGCCTGATGTATTTTAGTCCCTTTTACTTGGGCTACAGCTTTTACGTTGTCAACGTGATGGGGAGCCGATACTACGGGAAATAATTGGGTTAAATCTATGGTAATTTCTTTGGCATACACGGCATCTTCATCAGCCCAAATGCCTTCGGTTTTAGCTCCTATGTACTCATGTAAAATTTCATCGGCTGGAAATACGGCATTTTTAGCTCCCATTTCGGAGGCAAGATTTGCCAAGGTCATACGGTCGGAAACACTAAGTGTTTTTACGCCATCGCCGTGATATTCTATAGACATATAATCAGCTCCTTCGGAACCTATCATTCCTATAATCCAGAGGGCTAAATCTTTAGCATAAACATGTTGGGGAAGTTTTCCGTTTAGGGTAACTTTTATGCTTTCGGGGACGCGAAACCATGTTTCGCCTTGTTTCCACAAACCCGCCGATTCGGTACGGTCTATACCAGCAGCAAAGGCATTGAAAGCACCTGCGGTACAGGTGTGGCTATCGCTACCCACGATAATCATGTTGGGACGGGCATATAAAGCCATGATTTGATGACAAATACCACTTCCTACATCGTGAAATTTTTCAACTCCTTCTGCTTCGGCAAAATCTCTAATTTTTTGATAGTCATTAGCTAATGCAGCTCCCGTAGGAGGGGCGTTGTGGTCGAGTACGATTAATAACTGATTGGGGTCATTGACATGAACTCCACCCATTTTTTTAAACGTTTCGGCTATACTTGCTGTATTGTCGTGTGTTAATACAATATCAGGCTTTGCAAATACAATTGAATTGCAATTGGCATTAAAAATTTTTTCAACAAATGTTTTTCCCATAATAAATTAAGTTAAATAAATTAAGCTAAAGAATTTGTTACTTCATTGTTTATATGTTCAATAAAAGATGGTATACTCATGGTTCCCAAATCTTTCATACCGTGTTGACGCACCGATACCGTATGTTCGCTTTCTTCTTTTTCGCCAATGATTAGCATATAAGGTATTTTTCTTAGCTCGGCATCTCTAATTTTTCGTCCCGTTTTTTCGCTTCTATCGTCTATGGAAACGCGTATGTCGTTTTTGTCTAAGGTTTGCATGAGTGACTGGGCATAATCCATGTATTTATCACTGATAGGCAGTATGATAACTTGATCGGGAGTGAGCCATAAGGGGAAATTTCCTCCGGTGTGTTCT
>JAAYRN010000173.1 GCA_012518765.1 Bacteroidales bacterium | reverse complement strand
ACCGTTATATGCCATACTATCGAAACATAACATTAAAATAAAATCAGATGAGACAATTAGTTTTGCTTCTTTTAATTCTTACCAACTTACAAGTTTTTGGTCAATCAAAGAAGAATGAACAATTGATAAACGAAACAATTCTCAAATACAAATCACACAACAGTGTTTCGTATGATATTGAATATATGATAAAATTCTTTGACAACGATGAACCAAACTTTGTAAACAGCAATGTGTGGATTATTAAAGACCCACTCGATACAATTTTCAACTCGAAGTTTGTTTATAATAGGAGAGACAGTATTGTAAATAACTACAAATATTATAACTCACCTTACTTGAATGTTATAAGTTTAAATGAAGAAAAAATCGTACGGTTTGATGCTTCAAAAGGACATACTTCGCCTATAACTGGAAACATAGATGGAGATGTTTTGAAAATATATTTTTTTGATATTGAAAGGCTAGAAAGAAAAATTAACAATACGAAAAATAAAGTAAAATATTTAGATACTGAAAACTTCTTAAAAATAACAATCTTGTATCCTGACGATGAAGATTTTCATGATTGTGAAGAGTCTTTTTACATAGACAAAACAAACCAAACAATCCAAAAAATAACATATCAGGCAAAATATAAAGACCAAATTCAAAAAAACAGTTGGGTTTTAAGCAACATTGAATTTAACCAAATTAAATTTTCCGACTTTGAAAACCGCATAGGAAAATATTTGAAAACATTTAAATTAGACGATTACAAACCACTAACCGAAGAAGATTATAAATTATTGGGCAACGGAGCAACTGCTCCCAAAATCACAGGAAACATATTTCCTAATTATGACAAAAGCATAGAACTTAACACAGAAAAAATAGTTATTTTAGATTTTTGGTACACCTCTTGTATGCCCTGCATAAAGACCATTCCACATCTAAACAAACTCAAAGATAAATTTAAAGACAAAATTGAAATCATAGGGGTTAATCCGATTGAAAATAAAGAGAAGCATAAAGAAAAGATAGAGAACTTTATAAAACGAACTCCTATGGATTATCCAATTTTTTTAGTGGAAAGCATACCTTCCGAATACAATATTAGAGCTTATCCGACTTTATACATTCTGGACAAAAATAGACGGATTAGGTATTCAAAAATTGGGTTTTCTGATAATACTTATGAAGAGTTGGACAAAATTCTAAACGAACTGATAAATGAAAAATAAGATTAGTAAGGCATATAACAGCCTTTTGCCGCAATGGGGGTTGACGTGGTTAAATCAAGTGCAGTGCTTCTATCAACATTTGTGCTTGGTTGACAGTGAAGTGCTCCGAAATCCCCCACTGCGGCAAGCGGCAAAACGTTAGTGCCAATGCTATGATGACAGACACGAAAGACATAGAACTTGAAGCAGCTTGTAGTTTGACAGAACGACAAGCAAGAGAGATTTTGGCTCGTGACAATTCTTGGCTAGACAAAATTATTGGTGGAAATAATGACATAAAATTCAGTTTCAACCAATACGACCTAATTTCCTACCTTAGACAAAGACCCGAACTATGTGAAAAAATCTTGCAGTTTTCTTATGACAAGAGATGTTCACCAGCGACATTTATAGAAGAACACGAAAACGCTTATAGAGTTGGTTGGTTTGACAAAGACCGTGAGAAAACAAAGACTTTTGACAAATTGTATGAAGCAGCAACGGACTTTGTGCTGTTCTCTTGGAATTTAGGAAGACTTGAAAGAGAAGAATACAGACTTCCAAAAAAAATAAGAGAAAGAGCCATAGAAAGCGGAAACGAATTTGGTTGGAAACAACAGGACTTCAAAAATGTGGTTGAAGCTGCTCGACAAGTTCCAATGGCAGTTGTAGGTGGACAAGTTCAATATGTTTTTAATGATGGAATTTGTGAACTTTATTGGCTCTCTTACGACCCAGACGAAAGACAGGAAAATGAAGATTGGATTGCATACTGCAACAGGACAGCAAATCAAGTAAACCAAAAGTTCGACAAACTAATTATTCAGACAGACTTTGAAAGAGAAGCCCAGACTTTTGAGTTTCTAAAAGAAAAGAAAAACAAAGGAGTTGACATTGACGAACACAAGATTTTTATAATTTACTTTAACGACAATGAAACTGACCTTTGGACGAAATAAAAAAAGCACAGGCACTAACACGGGTTTTGCGTCAGGCGGGGTGACGTGCAAAATTGGAGCTTTGTGCTTCGTATCAAGTTCAGTGCTGGTTGACAGTTTTGTTCTCCGAAACCCGCCCGAACGCAAAGCCCGAAAACGTTAAACAATAATATCCTCTCTAAAAAATCATAAAATATCCAATGGACTTTTGATTTTAGATTTTGTGATATCAGTAATATGAGTATAAACTTCGGTAGTTTTAATAGAACTATGTCCAAGAAGTTGCTGTATAAAGCGGATATCTGTACCTGACTCCAAAAGATGTGTTGCAAAACTGTGTCTTAGAGTATGAGGTGTAACTTTCTTTTTGGCACCGGCTTTTAATGCTGCATTTTTTACAACATTCTGGACAGATTTTTCAGAATACATACCTCCGTCTTGACCTTCAAACAAATAATCCTTTGGTTTATAAAGCACAAAATACTCTCTTAATTCGGTCAATAAATTTTCTGAAAGCATCACTACCCTATCTTTATTCCCTTTTCCTTTTCGTATGTAAATCAGCATATTCTGAGAGTTTATATCAGTCAGTTTTAGATTGAGCAGTTCATTCAACCTAAGCCCAGCCCCATAAAGCATTTTTATAATACATCGGTGTTTTTTATTATCAACGGCTTTTAGTAGCTTTTTAATTTCTGATTTGGTAATATAATTAGGTAGACTCTTGACTTTACGAGTGGGATAAAGATGCTTTATGTTTAATTTTCTAGCATACAGTGTCTGATAAAATTTGTCAATTGAAGCCACTATCAAACGTTGATATGATACACTAACACAGTGTTTTTCTACTTTCCATAGTATATATTTTTCAATTCCTGCATCATCTATTTCATCAGGATGTTTATATTTTCTTTTTGCAAGCTCTAGAAAACTTTTAATTGTACTGGAATAATTTCGTATTGAGTTTTCGCTGTAACGCTGTAAAAGCATTTTTTGCTCAAATTCTTTGATTAACGTGTGAATATCCATAGTATATGATAAATTTTAACGTTTATATAACCTCCCCTGCCAGGTATTACGTTCTTCCATTTTATTTTCAATCAGTTGTAGCATTTGATCGTTGCGTAATAGATTCCAGGGTTTGGTAAAAAGATAAGCAGGAGGCACTTCGCCTGTCAATCGTTCGATAAGGAATTGAGGATTTAGCCTTTCTAAAAAATCAATGATAAAATCCACATAATCGTCAAATGAAAATTGATAAAAATTTTCAGGATGTTGAGTATAATACGCCACCATGGGTGTATTTTTAATTATTTGTAACTGATGAAATTTAATCGAATGTATGGGTAAATCGGAAAGACATTCAGTCCATTGCATCCATTCTTCTTTGTTTTCGTTGGGTAAACCAAAAATTAGATGTATGCCTGCTTTAAGTCCCATTTTTTTTGTCAACTCCAAAGCACGTACCGATGTTTCAAAATCATGCCCACGATTGATTAGTTTCAATGTATGATTATTGCAAGTTTCAACTCCATATTCGATAACAACATATTTTTTTTGAGCTATTTCGGCTAAATAATCCAATTTTTCCTCATCAATACAATCGGGACGTGTGCCTACGATAATCCCTATAATTTTTTCATTTGCCAAAGCTTCCGAAAACTTTTGTTTCAATACGTCTAAAGGGGCGTAAGTATTTGTATAAGACTGAAAATAAGCTAAATAATTTTCGGCTTTTCGGTATCTTTTTTGGTGAAATTCAATTCCTTCTTCTATTTGTTGCGTTATGCTTTTTCGAGAATTGCAATAAGAAGGACTAAAAGCATTGTTATCACAATAACTACAACCACCTGTGGCAATGCTACCGTCTCGATTAGGGCAAGTAAAACCTGCATCTATGGTCAACTTCTGAATGCGTCTTCCAAATCTATGTTTAAAATAATTTGAATAAGCATTAAACCGCCTATCGTGATTCCAAGCATACATGATTTATTTATTTAGATTTTCAAGATGTATGCAAATCCTTTCAGGGTGAATGTTTTTTACATGTTCAGAAAAAGGTTTTTGTTTTTTTATATACTCTATCAATTGTCTTTCTTGTAGGCAAATACTGTTGTGTTTTTTTTGATACGACGAAGTAATTACATTGTAATCAATAAGTAATCTTTTAGATGACAATTCGATAGGGAATAAGGAAATTCCTTTATCTTCAAAAGTTACTGTCAGCAACGAGTCTGACATGCGTAATAATTTTTTATTTTCGGGTAAATTGGTAAACACTACGTCTAATTTATAAGTTGCATTATAATTTGCCGACATTTTGAGAATAAACCAAGATAATAAAGACAATACGAAGCACATGAGCAGTACTTCGTATTTTTTTATTTTTCGTGCTTTTTTAGACATAGTTTTCAACTACATTATTTTGTTGTTGATGTTCCTATTTCGTTTACATTTTGTGCGATAGCACTTTTTTCAACTTTTAATTTTCCTCCTCCTTCTACTTCAATTACCACTATATTTCCGTCTATTTCTATTATTTTTCCGTGTATGCCGCCAATGGTAACTACTTTATCACCTTTTCTGAGGCTTTCTCTGAATTTTTGAATTTCTTTGTTTTTCTTTGATTGCGGACGAATCATAAAGAAATAAAAAATAACGATAATAAGTAATAAGAAAACAATTGATTGCCATTGCATTCCACCTTTAGCGCCTGATTGAGATGCTCCTTGAGCAAATAAAATAATGTTTAATAAATTCATAAGATATGGGTGTTTATATTTTTAATTTTAAGGTAATTCAACCGTAGCCGAAAACCATAAGTTAATTTCTGCTGGATAGGTATTGGCTTCTACAGTAACTTTTTTACGTAGCAAGCCTTTTTTTGATTCTGTATTTAGGTTTATAGTGATAAATCCCTCTTTCCCTGCTCTTACGGGTGTATCGGTAAATTGGGCTACCGTACATCCGCATCCGGGTATTACTGTAGAAATAATCAAATCGGATGTTCCTGTATTTTTAAATTTATAGGTAAAACTTACTTTTTCTCCTTGCATTAATTTGCCAAAATCGTGATCGGTAGTTTCAAAACTGATTTTAGGCATGGGTGATTTGCTTTGTTCTCCATCTGCACTTATGGGAATGTTTATCAAATCAGTAGAAATAACATCTTTTTTACTTCCTCTGCCACAGCCAAGTAAAACTATAGATAGTACACAAAAAATCCAAAAAAAAGTCAGTTTAATGTTTCGCATAAGTATTACTGTATTATCGTGCAAAAATATAGCTTTTTTAGATAATATACGATGTTTTCATGAAAATTATTTTTCTACAGCTTTTATTCAAGTTGAAAATTCGCATTATAACTTCAACATATACAAACCTATACCACACCGAAGGCATTCTTTAGAATCGCAATATTTCTTTTTTAGTTGAATCAAAGCTTGCGAATGAAGTGCATTTTTAAAATCTTTTCGTAAGTTGGTGTATGTTTTCACTATTTTGTTGTTTTCCAAAGGAAGTTGTTCGTAAAACTCTAATGCTCTTTCTTTTAAGTCTTGGTTGTTTTTCATACTTCCTATGTAATACATAAAAGGAAGTACTGCATTAATTATTAATGTATTAATTGCCATTTCTCCTATTTTGGCTGTTTTTCTCGAAGTTTCTACATCAAACACATAGTGAGTTTGCCAATAATCATGCAATTGCATTTGAAATACTTTTTGAATTTCTTGAATATTTTCAGCTTCTAATATCTTTGATAACAATGCCGAAGATTGATGTATTAGCATAGCTAACTGAGCAATGCGAATAGTAGGAAATCCCGATGGGTATATTTTTGCAAACTTCCACATACTTTTCTCGCATACTTTTTCTAAGGAAAATTTATGTTTCAAAAATCGGTATTCTTTTTGTAGTTTTTGAGGATATTCGTCTGTAAACTCTTCTTCTAAAAATCCTGCCTGCCCAAACAGCATGGCTTCCACTTGAAATAAATTATTTTTGTGTTTCGCCAAAAAAATCAAGGGTAAAGAAGATGCTAAAAGTT
>JAAYRN010000172.1 GCA_012518765.1 Bacteroidales bacterium | reverse complement strand
TTTGCGACAATCAATCGACAGATAATACATTTGAATTAATACAACAATTTAAAGATGAAAGAATTAGACTCTACCAAAACAATGAAAATTATGGCATGGTCGAAAATTTCAATATCGTACTATCGAAAGCAGAAGGCGTATATACAAAACTGTTATGTGCCGATGATATTATCACAGAAGATGCTATTGAAAAACAGGTGAGTGTGTTTTTATCCAATGAAAATCAACAGCTTGTAATGGTTGCTTCTGAAAAAAAAGTAATAGACGAAAAGGGTAAACAATTATTTATCAAACGTTTCCCCGGTAAAATGAGAGTGTACGAAGGAGAAAAAATTATACGAAAAAGTTTCCGTCATGGGACAAATATTTTCGGAGAACCCGGCTCGGTATTGTTTTTAACCAAAGCTATCCAAAGAGCAGGAAAAATCAAACTACCTTTAGAGTTGACGTATATTGTAGATTTACAATTATATATACAAATATTGAAACAAGGAAATTTATATGTACTCAAAGAGCCTTTGTTCTCATTTAGAGTGTCAAGACATTCATATACAGCCCAATCAAAATGGATGCCTGCTAAGGTATTTCATAGATTTAGAAAAAAATTAAGCAAAGAACGAACTATTGAGTTCTCATTTTTAGATAAAACATTGGCATTCACCATGTCGTGGGTGCTTTGTGTGGCAAGAAATATAATTTTTACATTCACTAATAAAAAATAAAAACTATGTTAGTATCCGTTATCATTCCCTGTTACAACGAGGAATTAGTTATACAAGAATCTTACAAACGCCTAACAAGCGTAATGGATGGTTTAGAACATACTTACGAATTAATTTTTATCAACGATGGTAGTCGAGATAAAACCTATGAAATTTTACATCAGCTTTCGCAAGAAGATGAAAAGGTAAAAGTATTAAATTTTTCTCGTAATTTTGGACATCAATGTGCTGTAACAGCAGGCATTAATCATTGCAATGGCGATGCTGCCGTTATTATCGATTCAGACTTACAAGACCCTCCCGAGGTCATAGTCGAAATGTTGAAAATAATGGAAGAACAGCAAGCCAATGTCGTATACGGAGTTCGCAAAAAACGAAAAGGTGAAAATTGGTTTAAATTGGTAACAGCCAAATATTTCTATCGATTTTTAAACAATCTTTCCGATGTGAAATTTCCCGTAGACACAGGCGATTTTCGATTGATAGACCGTAAAATTATAGATATTTTCAACCGCATGGAAGAAAAGAACAAATACATTCGAGGAATTATTAGTTGGATGGGTTACAAACAGTTACCTTGTTATTACGACAGAGATGAACGTTTTGCTGGCGAAACCAAATATCCCTTAAAAAAGATGTTGAAGTTTGCAATGATAGGAGTGTTTTACTTCTCGAAAAAACCCCTAAAAATAGCCACTTTTACAGGATTTATTTCGGTACTTATAGGCGTTCTTTATGGAATTGTAGCCCTTATTACCAAACTAATTTATCCCTACAGCTTAGTAACAGGATGGACTACTTTAATTATTTTAATTATATTTTTCGGTGGAGTACAACTGATAACTATCGGAGTACTTGGACAGTATATAGGAAATTTATTTGATGAAGCCAAAGACAGACCCGAATATATAGTAGACGAAAAAATAAACTTTTAATATAAAAATGTATGCGCTTAAATTTCGATTTCTTAAAAGATAAAAAAATAGTTCAAGCAATAGTTTTTTTCTCCATTTTACTCATAGCTATGATAGTTATGAGCGTAGGAGCTGGTATGAATGGAGACGAGGAAATGCAAGCTACTCAGGCTAACAATGTACTCAATTATTATAAAACATTCGGAAAAGATACGGCAGCAGTATCTACAACCATTATGAAAAATGGAAATCCCGAATATTGGAATCTTCCTTTGTATGGTCAAGTAATTGATAATTTAGCTGAATTTGTTGCACAAGTGTTTCGTATAGAAGATGTAATGATGACGCGACACGTAGTAAATTCTATTTTTGGATGGTTGGGAATTTTATTTGCATCGCTCATGGCTTTCCGAATCAGTGGGCAGCGCAGAGCAGCTATTTTTACAGCCTTACTTTTGTTTTTATCTCCTCGATTTTTAGGGCATTCATTCAATAACATCAAAGACGTTTCTTTTGCCACAGCCATGATGATGGGAGTATACTATATTACGGTATTTCTCCAAGAGTTTCCAAAGCCTAAGCGAAAGACTGTCATCATGTTAATCATAAGTATAGCCTTTGCTATGGCTGTGCGTGTTCCGGGTATATTATTAATTCCTTACCTTGGGTTGTTTGCATTGATATGGCTTGTACGTCAACATATTGAAAATAAAAAATCAGAAAAAAGCAATGTAGCGAAAAAGAAAATAAAAACAAACATACCTAAGGAGCAAACGACTGCTTTTTTATTTAAAAAAATGCTGAAATACGGCATAGGAATTTTTGTCGTAGCTTATGTATTGATGGTGCTGATGTGGCCCTATGCCATCGAAAGTCCGATAAGCCATGTGAAAGAAGCTTTTTCGGGCATGGCTAAATTTTCAACGGCTATACGTCAAAACTTTGAAGGACAGCTATTTTGGTCTGATGCACTGCCTTGGTATTATACTCCGAAGTATATATTGATGACTATACCCATTGCGGTTATATTGGGTTCTTTGTTGTATCTTTTTGCAGGAGGCTTGAAAAAGGAAAACCGATTTACGAGTTTCATTGTTTATTTCTCTTTTGTATTCCCAATTTTTTGGATAGTTTATTCCAATGCAAATGTATACGGTGGCTGGCGACATTCATTGTTTGCCTATTTACCCATGGTGGTAACAGCAGGATTGGGCTTTAGTGCCTTGGTCGATTTAGTGAAAAACAAATACGCCAAAATAGCACTTACTGCATTACCTTTAGTCTTGTTAATCAATCCTTTTATTCACATTGTAAAAAATCATCCCTACGAATATGTTTACTTCAACGAATTGGTAGGAGGAGTTAAAAAAGTGTATGGAAACTACGAAATGGATTATTACTACCACTCTACCCGCGAAGCATCGGAGTGGATCAAAGCAAATGCCGAGGAAAAAGATGGGAAAATAATGGTAGCTACTTGGCATCCCGCATCCGTAAATTATTATTTTCGTAAGGATACCAATCGCTTTTCGGTAGGATTTACTCGCTGGTACGAAAGAGGTAATGTAGATTGGGATTACGCTATTTTTGTCATAACAGGAATTTCTCCTTCCTTGCAAAAAAGCAATTTTTTCCCACCTAAAAATACGGTACATACCATTGATGTAGACGGAAAACCTATATGTTTGATATTGAAACGCACCGATAAATCGGATATGATAGGACATCAAATAAAAGAAAGATTGGATTCTAATATGCATCAGCTGACGAGCTATTACCCATACGATACAGCACTTTTCCACTTAAAAAAGGCTGTGGAATTAGACCCTACAAACGAAGCGGCAGCCTTCAATGTCATAGAAATATATTTAAATACCAATAGGGCAGATTCAGCGAAAATATACATAGATAAAATGTTGAACCTTGACCCACGTAGCGAGGTTTCGCATGCTTATTTAATAAACTATTATACACAGAAAAATGAACTGGATTTGGCATTGCAAACCTGTGATATTTTAAAAACAATCAATCCAACAAGTTTACAAGCCCATCTGATAGCCAGTCAACTATACATGCGTAAGGGTTTGTTGGCGGGAGCAGAAAATGAGCTAATGGCTTTGGTCGAAATAGGACAAGCCAATGATTATGTAGCACAACAATTGGTAAGAATTTACCAAATGCAAGGAATGAGTGAGCACGAAGCCGTAAAAAAACTTTATATGGTTTTGGCTGAAGGTTACAAAAATCGAGGTAGGGAAGACCTTTATTTAGAGTATATGCAGGCGTATGAAAGAATGTAATTGGGAAACAAGGAGATTAAATGGCTAAAAAGTTTTATGTAGTTTGGAAGGGTAGGCAAGAGGGAATTTACGATACATGGGAAAATTGCAAACAGCAGGTAGAGGGTTTTCCATCGCCGCAATACAAAGCATTTCCCACCTTAGAGCAAGCTGAGGAGGCTTTTCAAAAAGGAAGTAGTACGTATTTAAGACCCAAACGAAGTCCCATGCAACCCATATTAGAGGCTTTGTATGGAAAGCCTGTTGTTCCAAGTATTTCAGTAGATGGTGCATGCAATGGAAAAACCAAAGAAGCAGAATACAGAGGCGTAGATACCGAAAGTAAAAAAATCATTTTCTACAAAGGTCCTTTTCCAGAAGGAACCAATAATTTAATGGAGTTTTTGGCATTGGTACATGCCCTGTCGTATTGCAAAAAACACAACATACCCATTCCCATTTATTCCGACAGCGTTACGGCTATAAAATGGGTGAAACAAAAAAAATCACGTAGCAAAATGAAACCCAATGAGACTAATTCAGAATTACTTATGTTGGTAAAAAGGGCAGAAAATTGGTTGGAAGAAAACACCTATCTCAATAAAATTTTAAAATGGGAAACAAAAACATGGGGCGAAATACCAGCAGATTTTGGTAGAAAATAAAAAACATGAAAGAAAAAAATAACCTGACAGGTATATACATACTTTTAATGCTTTCTATGTTTTTTTGGGGCATATCTTTTGTATTTACAAAAGTTGTTTTGCAGTACATGCAACCCCTGACTATCATATTTTTTCGCTTATTGATTTCTATTCCTTTTATTTGGATGATTGTGTTGCTGTTTTACAGAAAACACAAAATCCGATTCAAAGACATAAAGATGATTGTTTTGCTTGCTCTGTTTGAACCTGTACTGTATTTTATAGGAGAAACATTTGGTTTACAGCGTGTAAGCCCCACAGTATCCGCTTTGATTATTTCTACCATACCCGTATTTACAGCCCTTAGTGTTTTTTTTGTTTACAAGGTTAAATTATTGAAAATAAATGTATTAGGAATTGCCCTGTCTTTTTTGGGAGTTATGTTTATGGTCATAGGCAAAAACATGAGTTTTTTGGTAGACACTACAGGATTATGGCTGTTGTTTTTATCCGTTTTTTCGGCAGTGTGTTATAGCTTGATTCTTTCAAAAATATCAACCTACATACATCCAGCGTGGATTGTTGCCATACAAAACACTTCTGCCTTGTTTATTTTATTCCCTTTGGCAATGCTGTTTCCATCTTCCATAAATTTTAATGTAGAACCCTTATTCTCAACCATATCTCCACAAGTAGAACTCTGGGGTTCTTTGTGTATACTTGCCCTGTTTTGTTCTACCTTGGCTTTTATTTTTTATACCGTAGCAGTCAAACATATTGGTATTATTCGTAGCAATATGTTTACCAATTTAATTCCTGTAATCACAGCCATCGTTTCTTTTTTATTACTTAACGAAGTAATGACTATCAACAAATTATTCGGAATGTTGGTGATAATTACGGGAGTGATTTTTAGCCAGTGGAAAAAAACTCAAGGTAATGGAAATACAATAAAAGAGTAGGAGAAAAAGACTTATTTACCTATTATACATGATTTTTTTGTGTTATATGAAAAAATCAATCTATTATTACTAATAGACATGCTTTAAAAATTGCGTATTATCGGAATAAATTTCAATTTTATTTTCTTACACAAACAATGTAAATTAGCTTTGTAGGGCAGGACTAAATAAATGCTAAATTTTCTCTCTTTCGAAAATTGTATTGTAAAATTTGTTATTTTTGCAGTACTTTTTTTTGAGA
>JAAYRN010000171.1 GCA_012518765.1 Bacteroidales bacterium | reverse complement strand
TTCAGGGTCGAACATTTTATTTTTCATTGTTTTGTTATAAATCTGTGATGCCTTTGGCATCGGTTTGTGTTTGATATTGTCGTTGTTATAAATTTGTGGTGTTGGGTTGGTGTATGTGTAAAATAATGTGGTGTTTTTACCCCGAAGGGATAATAGATTTATAAAAGAATAATAATGCGATGTATATACGACCCCTTTGGGGTCGAACAAAACACCGCTACCTTTGCCGTTACAAACCTGTGATGCCTTCGGCATCGGTTTGTGTTTGATATTGTTGTTATTATAAATTTGCGGTATTGGGTTGGTGTATACACAAAATAATGTGGTGTTTTTATCCCGAAGGGATAAAAGATTTGTAAAAGAATAATAATGCGATGTATATACGACCCCTTTGGGGTCGAACAAAATATCGCTACCTTTATTGCTATAAATCTTCGATGCCTTTGGCATCGGTTCTTTATTCGCGATTTGCTTTTGCTCAAATAATTTTATAGCGTTTTCTTTGCTCATATTGTGGGATTTCGATGTTTAATAAAAATTCTTTTGAATTTATTTTTTCCGTTAATAACACAATGCGGATTTTGTCCATCCCAAATTCCTCCCGAAAATCCTTTTCCGTTATCTTCTGCCATTCCGATAATTTCAAACTGTTCTGGCGAATACTTATTTAAAAAGCTGATAGGAACTCCCATTACACCTTCGTAATCACTTGGGATGGCATCGGTGTATGAAACTTCTATGGCATTGTAATTCTCATATTGTTGGTATTCTTTTCCTTTTATTTCTTTGTGTTTGCTGAATTTAATATTATCAGCCATGGTCATAAGTGGTAGCGGCTGGTGTCGTCTGCCGTGGTCTATATTGGTAAACCAAACCACATTTCTAAACTTTACCAAACCTGTATTGGGGTTAAAAACGCCTTCTGCATAATCGTTTGTAGTAGGAGATGAGAAAAACGCATTCCCTGCTTTAAAGCCATTTCCCAACCACATTTTATCCTCTTTAATTAAGGGGAAAATTTCTTTATAAGTAATGGCGTTCATGCTTCCGATAATGAGAAAGTCTTTATTCGCTTCAACTATCCATGCCAAAAACTCACGAAACAGTGAAAAGGGTGGATTGGTAATAATAAAATCAGCTTCGTTTCGTAGTTTGATAATTTCCTTGCTTCTAAAATCGCCATCTCCCTCTAAATAAGTCCATTCAAGGTCGTTTATGTCTATTTTTCCATCTCCCGATTTATCTTTGGTGAGTGTAAATATTTTTCCGTTGATAATGGTTTTCTTTTGGTCAAATTGTGGGTTTTGTGTTTCAAAAAGCGTAGGCTGATAGGGTGTTTTATATCTTTTGCTATCGGGAGCATAACTGGTGCTAATCAATTTTTTTAGTCCAAAGGTTTCAAAATTTTGAGCAAAAAACTTGGTAAAATTACTCCATTCGGGGTCGTCGCAGGGGAGGAGTATGGTTTTTTCTCTAAACACATCGGGATTGTATTCTAAATACGCATTTACTTCACGTTCAATGTCGTAATACTGCGTATAAAACTCATCGTTTTTTGTGTTTTTCGCTTTGGTTAAATTTCTATTACTCGCTTTATTGTCTTTCATGTTGTTTAAACGTATTTTTCATCTGCAAAAATACATATTATTTGCATACTATGTTGAGCGTTTATAAAATAATGTTAAGGAAAATTTTATGTTATTGGTTGTAGTTTTTTACGATTCAG
>JAAYRN010000170.1 GCA_012518765.1 Bacteroidales bacterium | reverse complement strand
TTTCGGTAGCAAATACAATGTATTCATTTGCAATAGCAAGCGAATAAGCTAACTCTTGTACAATGGTAGTACCGCAGTTGTGTAAAATATTTCCATTGGAAGAAATGTAGTTGAAATTAGGCAATTGTTTTCCTATATTTTGTTGTAAATATAGGATTTCTTGCAGGTCTTCTTCCTTGGATTTCCAAAATTTATTATGCAGCAGCAAATAGGTTATAGGGTCGTAATCGAAGGAACCTGTAACCTTTGTTTTATCTATATGTTGTTGGTTTACATAGTCTAAAAACCACTCAGTAAGCTGTGTGTATGAAAAATGATTTTCGAAACGGAGGGCTATGGTTTCTAAGTCTATTTTATCTAACAACTTAGCCAAATCTTGGCTATTTTTTATTTCTTTGGCGTTCAAAAATAAAGCAGTAGCTCCTTTTGAAATTAACTCAAGGGCTATGGCATTGGCTTTTTGTGGATTGGTTTCGCTTATGCGTTGTGCTATTCTCCAATCATTTCCCTTTTCTTTGGTGCCTCTTAAAAAAGGAAATTCATTGGGATCTTGGTTTAAATATCCCAATTCATTCAAATCTTCGGATCGGTAGTAGGGTTTTACGGTGATGTTTTCGTCTGTTTTCCATAACAGTCTTTTTGCATAATCTGCTCCTTTTAAATCTTGAAGAATGATATTTTCCCATTCTTTTGTATCGATTTTTGGAAATTCATCAAATAGTCGTTCTCTTTTTTTATTCATTGAATTAATTTTTAATTATTTACCATACCTATTCATGATAATTATCACGTATGCAAAAGTACATTATTTTCGTATATAAAAAAATGTTTTTAAAAAATTTTAAATAGCAATAACGTATTATGTGGTATAAAAAAAGAGGATGTTTGTTTTTTAAACATCCTCTTAGTTTTTTGGTAAGGTGGTTTGTTACCTAACTATGGTAACGCTACCGTTTAAAATAATATCTCCTTTTTCCGATTCGGGTTTAGCGTAAACTACCCAATAGTACACTCCATCAGGGACATCATTTCCTTGTTTGTTTTTACCATCCCACCAGAAGTTTTCATCTTCGTAGTTTGGACAGTTTGGAGCTTCGCATTTTCTTTTCCAAACCAAGGCTCCCCATTTGTTGTAAATTTCCATTTCGAAAGATAGGAAGTACCCTGATTTTTGTCTATCCCATGGTTCAAATCTGTCGTTGATTCCATCGTTGTTGGGTGAAAATATATTGGGGAACTTCAAAGATTCTAATACCAATATTTGATGTGTTGTGGTATCGCTACATCCGTATTCATCGGTTACTCCCATGGTTACGGTAATGTATCCCGAACGAGTTGTATATGCATGTACTACATTAGGTCCTGAAGAATCGATATCATCATCGCCAAACATCCACAACCATTTTTGAAGTATACCGTGTCCGGGAGTTGATAAGTCGCTAAAATAAGCGTCATTACCCGCATTGATTCCTTCAATTCCGTCTGTCAGTAACATACCATCTGCATCTTCAATTTTAAATTCTGCTGTAGGTGGTGTCCATGCAGACATGATGAGTGTATCGTAATATGTTTTATAGCAATTTTTAGGACTAAATGTAATGTGTATTTCATAAGGATAGGTGTTGGTTCCGGGATCGTCGAAATATCGAGTTACGGGATTACCTACTAAGGTATCGCCCACTGTATAGAAATCCCACACAAAATCGGTTTCTTCTCCATTGAGTGAGTCGGCTGTTAACACAACGTCCATTCCAACGCATGCACCTACACTATCGGGTGTAACGGTAACTTCGGGAAATTCCATTACTTCAATAGTTTTTTCCTTAGATACGATACAAGTTTTTGAAGTAACGGTTAATTCTACGTCATAAAAACCTGCGGTATCGTATTGTGTTTGTCCATCTACCAATGTAGAGTCGTACAATCCGTTATCATAATCCCAGAATATAGAATCA
>JAAYRN010000169.1 GCA_012518765.1 Bacteroidales bacterium | reverse complement strand
TCGGGGATAAATACATATTTGTATACGACGAACATAACAATATGGTATCCTCTATTATACAATCATGGGATGGTTCGCAGTGGAATGATGCCTACGGATACAACACAGTCTATACCTATGATAAAAACTTTAACATTATCACCAAAAAAGAAATTGATATTACCGATTCTACTAACATCTATTATTACTCATACACCTATGACACCTATGGAAATATGTTATCTGACACCTTTGATATTGTGCAAAACGGAGTAAGAACAAAATTTAACTACAATACCTATTCTTACGATAACAACCATAATTTAATACAGCGTACCACCATGGAATGGGACGAAACCGAAAATAACTATCGCTACGCTTCATGGAATGGAAGAATTACATACACTTACGACGAAAATAACAACAGAACTTCACATCTTAGAGAAACTTACGATTACAATACATCCGTTTGGGAAGTGGATGGATGGAATCCAAAATTAGTGTGGAGCTATGCTGACAACAACGCAATTCTAATTCAATCATTTTATTTTGATGAAACTACAGGACAATGGGTCAATGGTATTTCAGGACACGTAGATTTGTATTATAACAACATGAAATCACAATTTGAAATGATGTTGGGTGGACATCAATTTGAAATTTCATACCTTCGTTTTGAAACAAAAACAAACATAAACGACAGAAATATAGCTTCCATTAGTTGTTATCCCAACCCAAGCACCGACTATGTGCACATAACAGGCATAAGTGAACCCACTCAGCTTATTGTGTACGATTTATCGGGAAAACTTATTGAGAAACATGTAATTACCAACAGCACAGAAACTATCAGTACACAGCACTATAAAAGTGGAATCTATATCATAAAACTTCAAAACAACAGCCAACAAACCATTAAAAAAATTGTAAAAAAATAGCCAAAGCTATGGCAAGTGCTATAGTTAGAAATCTTTACAATAAAAACTCTAAAACGCTTACAGAGCGTAGTCGAAGTAAGCCGAAGCGTTTCGACTACGCTCAACGCTCTGTATTTGATAGGGTGCATAATTGAGGTATAGGATTTTAATAATTACTGCAAAAAAACCATCTCTGATAATATTATTTTTCATAAAAACTATAATTCATAAAAAAAAGAGAGAAAAACACTACAAGTATCATTTCTCTCTCTTTGATAAATATTTTATGATTTTAAACTCTTTTTATCTTGAAAAACTTTTTAGATATAACAAGTTCGAAAAGTAGCCATAATAGTAGATATGCAAAGAATAAAGTAAAAAGCGTTTTTACAGAAAATAAATTCCACTGAAAATAAACATGAAAAATAATAAAAAAACAAGCAAATAGAGCTCCTAATTTCCATGCTATAGTTTTACTTTCGAGCTGAATAAAGCAATTGTCATTTTCCTCTAAATCAACAGATAGCACCGAGGAGTATATAGGAATCCAAGTAGCAAACTTTATGGTATGAATTCCTGTTTCGGCTTCTATTTCCATCTCTTTACCATGTAAAACACCTTTTTTTTCTCCATTCAAATACACACGTATAGGATACATGGATACTAATTTATTTTTCTTAATTAATATTTTTGCCATAATCTTATATATTTTAACTTTTTGTTACTTTGTCTTCACTACATTCCCTTAAAACTCTAATTAAGAGCATCTAAAATAGTCCAATCTATCTTTTGCACAAATCAAGCAATCTTATTTTTCATGTAACACAAAGATAGCATATTTTCTATCACTAACACACTACTTGAATTAAAATCATCAAATAATAACATACTATCGACTAAACCATTACTTTCAGTTAAATATTTTCCTGAAATCAATGTTTATCTAAAAAAAAACTATACCTTTGCACGATTTTAAAAACGCCTTTCTTCTTATAAAAGGCTACATATAACTTTATAAATGCTTAAAATTCAAGACAAAACAGCTATTGTTTATCAAGATCAACACCTCTCCTACTCAGCACTTTCACAATACATACACTGTTATTCAGAGGCTTTTAAACAATATGCTAATCATAAAAAAGTAATTATCTTTGGTGAAAATTCTTTCGATTGGATTTTTGCTTTGTATGCAAGTTTTAAAAACGAAGCTATTGCTATACCTATTGATATACAGTCGAGTGCAAACGAAATAAAACATATTATTTCCGATTCTCAACCCGATATTTTATTTACCTCTACCGCTAAGCGTAGTTTTTTAGAAACCATAGTTGCTGAAATGCAACTTGAACTTCCTATTTTATGTAAGGAAGATATTGATACTAAGAGTGTTTTAGAAAAACCCGTTAGCGATTTTATTCCAGCCAACAAAGAAGATACGGCTTTGATTATTTACACTTCAGGTACAACGGGTGCGGCAAAGGGCGTAATGCTTTCGTATAACAATATTATTTTTAATATACATGCCGTTAGTCAAGATGTCCCCATATTTACCCAAGAACGCAACACCATGGTATTGCTTCCCTTGCATCATATTTTCCCCTTATTAGGCTCATTGATAGCTCCTTTGTATACCGGACAAACTATATATATAGCAGGTGGATTGAGTGGTGAAGCTATTTTACATACCTTGAAAGAAGGAAAAATAAATTTAATAATAGGCGTTCCCAGACTGTACGACAC
>JAAYRN010000168.1 GCA_012518765.1 Bacteroidales bacterium | reverse complement strand
GCGTTTTTTTTATTCAACTATTTTTTTATAAGCATTGCGTAACAACTGACTTGATTCTGAATGGGGAGCATACTCAACAATGCTTTGTTGTTGAATCATGGCTTTAACAAACAAAGGTTCGTAAGGAATCATAGCTACAATTTCTATAGCCAATTCTTTAGCTCTTTTTTGTATATGTTCTGTGATTTCTGTATTCAAATCGTATTTATTAATTAGTATGTCTGCTTTAATTTCAAAATTTCGAGCAGTTTCTATAACTCGTTCCAAATCGTGCAAAGCCGACAAAGATGGTTCAGTTACAATTAATACCTTATCTACACCCGTAATGGTTGACAATAAAGGACAACTTATGCCCGGAGGACCATCCAATAAAATAAAATCAATAGATTCTTTTTTAGCTATTTCCTTAGCTTTTTCTCTTACTTTATTTACCAATAAACCTGTGTTTTCTTCACCCGGTGCTAAGCGTCCGTACACCATTTTTCCGTTTCGGAAACTACCTGCATAATAGCGGCTATTTTTTTCTTCTATCATACGAATGGCTTGTTCGGGGCATATACGTGAACACAAATGACAGCCATCACAAAAGATTTCCTCTATTTTTATGTGTCCATTTGTTTCTGTAATGGCATCAAAACGACAATGTTGCATACATATCCCACAGTGAGTGCATAGGTCATAGTTAATGACTGCTTTTTCGCCTCCCACAAAACTTTCCTCTTCTTCGTGAGTAGGATTAAACAATAAATATAAATTTGAAGCATCTACATCGCAATCAACCAATACAATACGTTGACTTAAACTTGCTAAGGCTGCGGTAATACTGCTTTTTCCAGTTCCGCCTTTTCCACTAATTACGGCTATTTGCATATTTCTTGATTTACATGGTTAATAATTTTTTCAAACACAGGGGTATATGCTGGTAATTCATTGATACATAATTTACCCTTTGCATAAGCACTTGCTATGTCTTTGTCGAAAAGTATTTCGGCAACTAAGGAAATGTTTTCTTGTTGCAAATACTGTTTCATTTCATCGTTTCCTACATCGGAGCGATTAATAATGACTCCATACGATTTTTTCATTTCTTGTAAAACACCTATGGTTTGTTTTAAATCGCTCAATCCGAAAGGAGTAGGTTCAGAAACCAACAACACATAATCGGCATGTACAACACTATGTATAAAGGGGCAAGATGTTCCGGGAGGAGCATCTAAAAGTTGGTATTCGGGAGGATTTGTATTGAATCTCAAGGCTTCTTTTACCGTATCAACGGGAGAATACACCCCCACACGCATGCGTGCTTCGGTCAACAGAGCCTTGTCGGAAATACGGTATTGATTTACCTCTCCAATAAACACCTCTTTTTCGGTAATGGCTCCATATTCGCAAGCAATGGTACAAGCTCCACAACCGTGGCACAACTCTTCTATTACCTTGATTTGTTTAGCAAAAGGTATTAGAAAAATAGCGTGATAATTGCAATATTCCTTGCATTTACCGCAATAGGTACAAAGCGAGGTATCTATTTGTGGAACAGGTAGCAATACATCTTTATGTCCACTGTGCTTCCCTTTGAAAAATAATAAATCATTGGGTTCTTCGGCATCGCAATCGATTAATTCTACATTTTTTCCTTTTTCTTTTAATAGTTGGAATAGATTAGTCGAAACCAATGTTTTTCCAGTTCCGCCTTTTCCTCCAGCTATGGCTATTTTTATGTTTTTCTTCATCTATATATGTTTTTGATTATAAACAATAAAACTTCCTTTATTCACTTTCAACACATCGGCTATTACGTCGCATTTAGCCATTAACAGAAAATAAATTCTGTTGTCTTGCTCTCCTATCAATCCCTCTAAATTTCCTTGTCCCTTAGAAATAATTACATCGGCGGTTTGGTAGTGACTTAAAAACTCTTGGCTAACCCTGTTCAACAAGGTAGAAGGAGCAGTGTCACCGTTTGAAATTACGTGGGCTACTTTATCAATTTCCACATACTTAGCATCTTCGAGCGTAGCATCGTTTAAAATAGCTGCGTCTTTCACGGCAAAAACCACACGAGGATGATTGATAACTTCGAGAAACAATTTATCAAATACTATTTCGCCTGTGTTGTCGCCCAAATACAATATTTTATTGGCTTTGGAAATCTCATGATGCAAATGTTTTATGTGATTAATGGCAAAGGGAGCATTCAGTACATTGTCAATGGTTTTATGTACATCAAACTGATTAGCAACTCCGTAATCCATAATGTTTCCCGCTACACTCAAACGCAAGGCTAATTCAAAAGGATTTTCGGATTGAAACACCTTGGTTTTCCATTCTTTATACAACTCCAAAGCCATTTGATTGCCTTCTTTTTTTTCTTGCTCAAATGGGTCATTGATGCCTATGAGTTTGATAAATTCCGCATTCAATTTAATTTGTATTTCAGGAGCTGACAATGTTTTATAAGTACGAAACACCTCCTCAAAATATGCATAAAAATCCTTTTGCTGTTCAGGATTTACTGCAAATTTTTCAAATAAATGCTTGTAAGAACGCTCAAAGCAGGCTTTACAACGTGTATCTAAACTAATAACTTGCACGTTTTTTTATTTAATGATTACAATAATTTGCCTTGAGTTGTAATTTATCTTTCAGAAAATCTTCGACCAATTCTTTGGCTGATTTTACAGGAGCACCCACAAAAGCATTAATGCCTTGCTCACAAAAAAGACTGATAGCGTGTTGTCCCATCCCTCCTGCTATTACATCGGTAACACCTTGTTTAGCAATCCAGCGTGGATATGAACCCGGTACATGTTCGGGAGGTGTGAGTTCATTTATTTCTTTAATATCTCCATTTTCTACTTTGACAATTGCAAACTTTTGACAATGTCCAAAATGTGAACATAATTTTCCTTCTTCCAAGGGTATTGCTATTATTTTATTTTGCATATTATTGTATTTTATACTGTTATACTTAAATTTCAAAAAAAAGTGAGATGTATGACATACACCTCACTTAAAAAATTAACGTCTACCTCCGAAACGGGCTTGCTGTCCCATACATCTTCTTCCGCGACCAAAACCCATTCCTCGTCCTGCACCTAACCCCCTGCCTACAAATGGCATGTTGTTGTTTTCATTGGTGATATTAGAGGTTGAAGTTTTTTCATTGGTTATTTCAGATATATTGGCACAACGTCCAAAACCTCGTCCTGTCATAGGTCCTTGACCTGCTGGTCCTGTTTGATTAAATCCTGGCATCCTATACCTCCTTTTCTTAACTTAATACTTTATTTAACTTTCTAATGAATTTATAATTTCCGATATGGTTTTATTCTTGTCTTTTACTACAATCATTTGTACTTTCAAGCTGTCTAACAAGGGTTTTACTTTAATCCCAAAATCTCCCGAAACTATTTTTTTCACTTCGTGTTCAGCTAATAATTGTACCGAAGCAGGTCCGGCACCTTCCATAGCTTCCTTATGAGGATTGGGGATATAAGTCGTTGACTTGCTATCCATATCGTAAATTACAAAATAAGCACATCTTCCAAATCGCTGATCAATGTGCGATTCCAATGTATTTCCTGTTGATGTTATAGCTATTTTCATATTCTTATGTATTTATTTATTATTATTTT
>JAAYRN010000167.1 GCA_012518765.1 Bacteroidales bacterium | reverse complement strand
GAGAGTATAGTAAAATGCCGCGAATATTTAGACCAAAAAGTAAAAAACCAACAAAATCCTATTTATGGTGTAACTACAGGTTTTGGTTCGCTATGCGATACAAATATTTCTGAAAAAGATTTAGGAAAGTTACAAGAAAACCTAATGACTTCCCACGCTTGTGGAATGGGAGAGATTATTAGTGTTGATATAGTAAAAATAATGCTTTTACTAAAAATACAATCCTTGTCTTACGGACATTCGGGCGTACAATTAAGCACGGTGCAACGGCTGATAGATATGTTTAACAATGATGTTTATCCACTTGTATATGAGCAAGGTTCATTAGGAGCATCGGGCGATTTAGTACCATTAGCACATTTGTGTTTACCCATAATAGGATTGGGCGAAGTTCTGTATAAAGGAGAAGTATTGAGCGGAAAAGAACTAAACGAAAAAATGAACTGGCAACCCATAGCATTGAAATCAAAGGAAGGGTTAGCATTGTTAAATGGTACACAGTTTATGTCTGCTTTTGCAGTGTATAATTTAATGAGAGCTAAAAAAATAGCGTATTTATCCGATTTAATAGCCAGTATATCCATAGATGCTTTTGATGGAAGAATAGAACCTTTTATGGATGAAGTGCATCAAGTTAGACCACATGCAGGACAAATAAAATCGGCTCAAAATATATTCAGTTTTTTGGAAGATTCCGAATTAAACTCCCAAGAAAAAAAACATGTACAAGACCCTTATTCTTTCCGATGTATACCACAAGTACACGGAGCATCCAGAGATGCTATTAAATACGTAAGATCGGTTATTGAAACAGAAATCAACTCAGTAACAGATAACCCTACCGTATTTCCCGATGAAGATTTAATAATATCAGCAGGCAATTTTCATGGACAACCTATTGCTTTAGCTATGGATTTTTTGGCGATAGCCTTAGCCGAACTGGGAAATATTTCAGAACGAAGAACTTACCAATTAGTTGATGCTAAGAGAGATTTGCCTTCTTTCTTAGTGAAAAATCCAGGGTTAAATTCAGGATTTATGATACCCCAATATACAGCTGCGTCCATTGTAAATCATAATAAATTATTAGCTAACCCATGTTCTACCGATTCCATAGTTTCTTCACAAGGACAAGAAGACCACGTTAGCATGGGAGCTAACTCAGCCGTAAAATGTTTGAAAGTAGTTGAAAATGTAGAAAAAATATTAGCCATCGAAATATTTAACGCAGCCCAAGCTATAGAATTTAGAAGACCTAAAAAAACATCACCCTACTTGGAAAAAGTGTTAAAACGCTACAGAGAGTATGTTCCTTTTATCGAAAATGATACCACTATGTATGATAAAATGCGTAGAAGTTTGTATTTTATTAGGGCTATGGAGGATATTTTGAAAATAAAAGAGTAAAAATACGCTTTATTATACTGATATACAGATAGGAAAAAAAATATTGTTTTTTTTCGGAAAAAAGATAGTTAATTAAATAAAAAATTATATTTTTGCTTAAACATTAAATCCATATTTATATAGAAACAATTTTTATCTTTTTTAAATTATTATTTTCACTTGAAAACGTAAAGGAGGCTTTATGAAGAAGAAATTGTTTCAAAATAGCGATGAACAGTTAGTGGCTAAATACATTTCGGGAAACGAAACAGCACTTGAAGTATTAATCAGTCGCTATCAACAAAAGATTTTCTCTTATATCATAATGGTTGTTCGCGATAAAGAATTAGCGGAAGACCTTTTTCAAGATACTTTTATTAAGGTTATCAATACTTTAAGATTGGGAAACTACAGAGAAGAAGGAAAGTTTAATCAATGGATAATGCGAATAACACGCAATTTAATTATTGACCATTTCCGTAAAAATCAAAAAGTATCTTTCGTTGATAACAACAACGAACACGGTAGTTTTTTTGATTATTTATCAGAACCTTCTCTTTCTGTCGAACAGGTTATGATTACCAACCAAATACACGAATCGCTAAGGTCTTTGATAACGCTACTTCCCGACAAGCAACGAGAAGTATTGATGATGCGTTTGTATCAGGATATGAGTTTCAAAGAAATTGCAGATATAACCAATGTGAGTATCAACACAGCTTTAGGACGCATGAGATATGCTATCTTAAACTTGCGTAAAATGGTAGAAGAAAAGAAAATTATATTAACCTAATAAAACCCCTTTTTTACAACAAAAAAACCTTTCATTTAGGATTCATTTTGAATAGTGTTTTTTTTGTAATAAGCTGAAAAACAAGAAGAAATAAAATAAGTATATTCTAAAGAGAAAACTAATACATAAATAATTGATTTATATAAAATAAAGTTGTATTTTTGCACGCAATTTTTAAGGAATCTCAATCAAAAAAATAATGAAATCAGAATTAATTAAATTCGCAGAAGATCAGACAGTTGAAATAAAAAATCATCCAGAATTTAAAGCTGGAGATACTGTAACAGTAAACTATAGAATTATAGAAGGTGCTAAAGAAAGAATACAAGCCTACCAAGGAGTCGTTATTCAACGCAGTGGCTCGGGTATTACTGAAACTTTTACTGTAAGAAAAATATCAGGAGGAGTTGGAGTAGAAAGAATATTTCCAGTAAACTCCCCATTTATCGATAGTATCGCTGTAAATAAAAGAGGTGTAGTAAGAAGAGCTCGAATTTTTTACCAAAGAGGATTGACAGGTAAAAAAGCACGCATCAAAGAAAAGAGAGTATAAACACCCTAAATACAACAATGTATGGCAACAACAGCTGATTTTAGAAATGGCTTATGCATCGAAATGAATGGAGAAGTATGGAGCATAGTCGAATTTTTACATGTTAAACCCGGTAAAGGAGCTGCTTTTGTTCGTACTAAATTGAAAAATTTACGAAGCGGAAGACAATTAGAACACACCTTTCCATCTGGAGTTAAAATAGATTTAGCAAGGGTAGAACGAAGACCTTATCAGTTCCTATACAAAGAAGGAGATGATGTTTACAACTTTATGCATAACGAAACATTCGAACAATTAAGCATAGAGGAATCTTTGATTTCAAACCCAAGTTTACTAAAAGAAGGGCAAGGAGTAGAAATAATGTATCACGTAGATACAGACACACCTTTAACTTGCGAACTACCTGCTTTTGTAGAGTTAGAAGTAACCTACACCGAACCAGGAGTTAAAGGAGATACAGCCACCAACGCACTTAAACGTGCAACGGTAGATACGGGAGCAGAAGTTATGGTGCCTCTCTTTATCGAATCCGGTGAAAAAATAAAAGTAGACACCCGTACAAATCGCTACTCAGAACGAGTAAAATAAAAAATAAACTTATTTTTATGAAATTAAATAAGCCATTATCTACCGACGAAATACTTCAAATCATAGGAAGTAAAGCAAAAGTTATTGGTAATAAAGACTTAAAAATAACAGGTATTAACGAAATTCATGGAGTTGAAGAGGGAGATATAACCTTTGTTGATCATCCCAAATACTACGAAAAAGTACTTAAGAGTAAGGCGAGCTTTATAATCATAGATATAGAACCCGAAGATAATACACACGGGAAAACCCTTTTTATCACCGAAGATCCTTTCAGTGATTACGTTAAATTAGTAAAATACCACAGGCAATTTATACCCCAAGATAGTTTTATACATCCTGAAGCTCAAATAGGCAAAGGAACTATCGTACAACCCGGAGTTTTTATAGGTCGTAATGTAAAAATAGGAGAAAATTGCATCATTCATTCCAATGTAAGTATTTATGATTTTACTACCATAGGAAACAACACAATCATACACGCTAACAGTGTAATAGGAGGAGATGCTTTTTACTTCAAACGCCGTCCAACCCATAAATGGGATAAATTAGAAACTTGTGGCTCTACTTACATAGGCAATGATGTGGAAGTAGGAGCTTTGTGTACTATCGACAAAGGAGTATCTGCCGAAACCTATATAGGAGATGGTACTAAAATGGATAATCATATCCAAATCGGACACGATACAAGAATAGGAAAAAATGTACTAATAGGTGCACATTGTGCCATTGCTGGAGTAGTTACCATAGAAGATAACTGCTTGATATGGGCTAAAGTATCTATAAATAAAGACTTAGTTGTAGCTCGAAATACAACCATTTTAGCTACCTCAGGAATTGATAAAAGCACTTTACCCAATCAGGTATTGTTTGGTGCTCCTGCTATAGATTATAGAAAAAAATGGAGAGAAATGGCAGCCCTGAGAATGCTACCCGATATATTGGATGATTTAATTGAATTAAAATCCAAAATGAAATAAAGAAACGGCTTATATGCCGTTTTTTTTATCTATATAAATGATATTCAGCCAAAGAGTCAATGGGGTAGCGTACGATACGATTCACACTGAATCCTCTTTTCCTTCCGACTTCCTTTAGTTCTTTAGAGAGTAAAAAAGCAATGGAACCCACAAAATTAATAGGATAAGTAGCAGACTCGGGATAGGGAAGTATAAATTCATCAAAAAAACTATTAAATGAATGATATATAATAGCATTCATACTTTTTTCTTCTTTGTAATCCATTACAAAAGGAGCAAAACTTGCTATGAATGCACCGGGTTTATCTTTGCGATAAAGGTGTTCCAACACATCGGATGATGACAAAGCATACCTTTGATGAAAAGCATCCAATAAATCGCTACTTAGCTTGTTTTTTAAAAACAAACGAAGCAAACCTTTTCCCAAATGAGTTCCACTTCCTTCGTCTCCCAACATGTATCCCAAAGAGGGTAGAGTTTTTACTATGTTTTTCCCATCATAAACACATGAATTTGAACCCGTTCCTAAGATACAAGCTATACCCATATCGTCTCCACAGCAAGCTATAGCCGATGCCATCGTATCGTGGTCAACAAAAATGGACGCATTTTGAGATATAGTTTTCAACGCTTTTCGTAAAATATTTTTTTCTCCTTCTTGGGAACAGCCCGAACCGTAAAAATAAATTTTTCTTATTGGACTGTCAAGAATAAGTTGAGGCTTTAAATCCGTATTCAAAATATTTAAAATTTCATCATAGGATTTGTGAAAAGGATTTAAACCCTGTGTCTTTATTTTACAAATAATTGTTTTAAGGGTAGGGGACAGAAGTACCCAGTCGGTAGAAGTAGAACCACTGTCTGCTATTAGAATCATTTTTTTTAATGCAAAAATACTAAAAAATAAAATATAAAAACAAGGGATTTAAAGCCATTTTCCAAGCAATATTTTACGTAAAAATACTGTAAAATAGAGCGTAAAATAAAACAAGCTATGTAAATTTACGTAAAACTTAATGTAAAGTGTATGTAAATTTACATTTAGATTTGATTTTTGTCTTAATTTTATAATTAAATAGAGCTTAAATGTTTGTTATACAAGTTATTGTTGCAGTTTGTTAAACTTTTACTTTAATTTATTTGTGTAAAATTTGCTTTGTTTCATATATGATAGTAATAATGTTATTATATGTTTGATTATAAGAGTTTAAAAGGTTATTACTTAAAGTAAATATATAGATTTTTTGTGTAAATTATATCTTCTAATTTCTTTAATTCTTAAAAGTTAAAATTCATGTGTTTATTTTTTCTATTTTTGCAGCATCATGTAAATTATAAATTTTATGCGAGAAAGGATTTTAAAAATATTAGAAGACAAGGAAATAACACAAACTGAATTTGCAACTATCATAGGTGTGAATCCTTCGAGTATTACTCACCTTATAAGAGGTAGGGATAAATTTAGTCAGACCGTTGCTTCTCGAACTTTGTTAGCGTATCCAGAAATAAATTTTTTGTGGATGTTGAAAGGAGAAGGCAAAATGTATGTAGATACCATAGAAAAACAAAATAAAAATTCTCAGGGTATAGAACAGATAAACAAGGCTATAGAAGAGGAACTTGCAAATGTTCAAAAAAATGAACTTACTGATAATCAACAAGAAATCAAACAAGACAATGTGCCTCAAAAAATCAATATTCGCAATACATTACCAACGGAGGATGCAATACGCCCTTTTGAAGAGCTTGTAGATGCTGTTTCTCACGCAACACATCAAGGAAAAATGCAGCTTACACAACCCCAAAAAAGAAAGAAAATAGAAAAAATAGTCTTTTTTTATTCCGATCAAAGTTTTGAAGAATATTATCCTACATCTTAGTTTTATTTAGGTTTTATTTTACGATTTTACTTTCTATATCCATTTTTTTTGTTTACTTTTGTAATGAGATTATGCTTGTTGTATTTACATACATTTACCCATATATAATCCTTGAAAAATGCAAAAGAAAAACAATATTGAAGAAGTTTTTTTACATACAATCAACAACTTAGCACTTC
>JAAYRN010000166.1 GCA_012518765.1 Bacteroidales bacterium | reverse complement strand
GCCATGGGTATACTTCCTATTCCTCCTGCCATTCGGTCTCGTATTTCGCCCCCTGTTCCTGTTGCTGCTCCATTAAAAGGCTCTACTGTTGTTGGAAAATTATGTGTTTCAGCTTTTAATGAGATTACTGTTTCTTTTTGTTTAGTTTCAAAAAAATCGGGTTTGTCCTGTGTTTTGGGTGCAAATTGTTGGCTCAAAGGTCCTTTAATAAAAGCTACATTATCTTTGTAAGCCGATACTAAATAGTTTGGATTATCTTTGGAGGTTTGTTTAATTAACTCAAACAATGAATATGGTTTTTCTTGATTATCTATAATAAATGTACCATTAAATATTTTATGGCGACAATGTTCTGAATTTACTTGCGAAAATCCAAACACTTCAGAATCTGTAAGTTTTCTTTTTAACTTCGCCGATAATTCATTTAAGTAATTAATTTCTTCTTCATTTAAAGCCAATCCTTCTTTAACATTATACTCTTCTATATCATTTATATAAATTATTTCTTCTGGCTGAATGTCCATTTTAAATATATCTTGATTAGGATTTTGATATATTTGCTGCAACATAGGATTGTATATTTTTCGTGCATATTGCATGCTATCGCTTGCAGTACTTAAAACTTGTACTTCTTCCAATGTTTCTATTCGCTGTATGTTTTTCAAACCCATGTTTTGGGTGATTTCCACGGCATTGGAACTCCACGGAGTGAGCATTTCTTTGCGTGTTCCTATGAATATACCCTGAAGTTTTTCTTCGGTTATTTGTTCTGCTCCCGAAAACAACCAAACTAATTTTGAACTATCTTCTGCCGTAAAACCCTGTTGAGTTTCGACTACATAAACTGTCTGATTTTTTTTAAAATATACAATCATGTGTTTTATAGGATTTAAAATAAAGAAACTATTGTTGATGCAAAAAATTAAAAACTTTACTTGTTACTCTATATTTTATATTCGATTATTGTTTAAAATTCTATATTGTTCGAGTTCATAAATTCCTTGTAATCAAATAGTGAGCTTATAGAGTTATTAGATATCACTCCATTGATTACTTTTGCAAACAGTTTGTCTGTTGAAAGTACTGTAACTTTATCTGAGTGTCTTTTAAGAGGGATTGTGTCAGTTGTTATTAATTCTTCTAAGGAGGATGCTTCTATATTTTCGTAGGCATTTCCTGAAAGTACCGGATGTACACACATAGCTCTTACACTTTTAGCTCCTAATGATTTAATTGTATTTGCTGCCTTGCAAATAGTTCCTGCTGTATCGATGATATCGTCTACAATGACGACATTTTTATCTTTTACATCGCCTATAATTTGCAGTGTACCTACTTCATTGGCACGTGGACGTTGTTTGAATCCGATGGCTAAGTCTACGCCTAAATATTTTGCGTAGGAAGCAGCTCTTCGTGTGCCTCCAGTATCGGGCGATGCTAAACACAAATCTTCAAAATTCCGCTGTCGTAGGTAAGGTAAAAATAATCGAGATGCATATACATTATCGACTGGTACGTCGAAAAAACCTTGTATTTGGTCGGCGTGTAAGTCCATGGTAATGATCCGATCTGCACCTGCCACGGTCAGTAGGTTTGCTACTAATTTTGCTCCAATAGATACTCTGGGTTTATCTTTTCTATCTTGTCGGGCTACTCCAAAATAAGGAATAACGGCTATAATTCGATTAGCTGAGGCTCTTCGGGCTGCATCGATTAGGTATAGTAGTTCAAGGAGATTATCTGCTGGAGGAAATGTAGATTGTATAATAAAGACATCGGAACCGCGTAAGTTTTCACAATATGCTGGTTGAAACTCTCCATCGCTAAAAACAAGCATTTCTACGTTTACTAATTCTTGATTGTATGCTTTGGCTATTTTTTCTGCAAGTACCTTACTTGCTCTACCTGAGGCTATTTTTACATTTAAAGACATTGTTTCTATCGTATTTTTTTACCTTTCAAAATTACACAAAAGATGCTTGTAAATTGATTTTTTCTTATGTTTTTTTTTAACAATTAATTATGGTTAGTGTTTTGCTTTATTTATCTCATTTTCTTTTGTTTAAAGGTTTTATTTTGTTTGGTTTTATATTTAATGAACAAAAAAAACGTTGCAAGTTATACTTACAACGTTTTAAATTTTTATATTATCGTGTTTTTTAGTTTATTCTTTTGAATCTTCCTCTTTTTTATCTGAATCAGTTTCTTCTATTTCTATAGCGGTTTCGGTGTTTTTTTCTTCTTTTACTTCCTCTACAACCTCTTCTTTTGCTACTTCTTTTTCTGTAACTTCTTCAGCTACTACTTCCTCAACAATTTTTTCTTCGGTTTTATCCACAGTATCTTCGGTTTTGTCTTTTACTGTTTCATCTACTTGTGTTTCAATTGTTGGAGTTTCAACTTTATCCGTTTTTCTGCTTCTACTTCTTCGTGTTGCTCTTGTTTTTGTTTTCTTAGAACCTTTGTTTTGACTATAGTTTTCGTTGTAGTCTACTAATTCTATGATACACATTTCAGCTCCGTCTCCAGCACGAAATCCTGTACGTAATATTCGTGTATATCCACCGGGTCGGTCTGCAACTTTTTGCGAAACATCTCTAAAGAGTTCTGTTACGGCATTTTTATCTTGTAAGTAACTAAATACTACGCGTCTGGAATGTGTTGTGTCTTCTTTTGATCTTGTAATCAAAGGTTCAACATATTTTTTCAGAGCTTTGGCTTTAGCTACGGTAGTTTTGATTCTTTTATGTGTTATCAACGACACTGCCATGTTTGACAACATAGCATTTCTATGTGCACTTTTTCTACTTAAATGGTTGAATTTTTTCCCGTGTCTCATACTTCTTTTCTAATTAATCTTTTTCTAAATCTAATTTGTATTTAGCGACATTCATTCCAAACTCTAATCCTCTGGATGAAACTAATTCTTCTAATTCTGCTAATGATTTTCTTCCAAAGTTTCTAAGTTTCAACAGGTCTGATTTGTGAGTAGCAACTAAGTCTCCTAAGGTTTCTATATCTGCTGAACGTAAGCAATTTAAGGCTCTAACAGATAGATCCATGTCTATTAGTCTTTGTTTCAACATTTGGCGTATATGCAGTGCTGTTTCGTCAAATTCTTCGCTCAATGATAATTCATCTATATTCATTGTGATTCTATCTTCGGAGAAGAGTATGAAGTGGTGTATTAGCACAACAGCTGCTTTTTTTAGTGCTTCTTTGGGATGTACCGAGCCATCGGTTGTTATTTCAAATACTAATTTTTCAAAATCTGTTTTTTGTTCAACGCGGTAATTTTCTACTCTATACATTACATTTTTTATAGGTGTGTGTATAGAGTCTAATGCTATGACTCCTATTTCGTTGTGTAGATGTCTATTTTCTTCTACTGTTACGTATCCACGACCTTTATCAATGGTTATTTCCATTTCTAATTTCACATTGGGTTCCATAGTACAAATGTGAAGATCTTCGTTCAAAACCTGAAAGCTACTCAAAAAGTTGTTAATATCGCCTGCTTTAAATTCGTCTTTACCTAAGATAGTAAAACGTACTCTTTCGCTTGTTTGGTCTTCTATTTTACTTTTTAGACGAATTTGCTTCATGTTAAGAATTATATCTGTAACATCTTCGAGTACGCCGGGTATGGTTGAAAATTCGTGTAGTACTCCTTCTATTTTTACTGATGTTATTGCAAAGCCTTCTAAGGAAGATAACAATACTCTGCGTAGTGCATTTCCTATAGTAACTCCATATCCAGGTTCTAATGGTCGAAATTCGAAAACTCCAAAGGAGTCATTGTCTTCTAACATTATTACTTTATCTGGCTTCTGAAAAGGTATTGTAACCATTTTTTATATTTTTTATTTATTTATAATTTACTTAAATCCTATTTAGAGTATAACTCTATAATTAACTGTTCCTGAATATTTTCAGGTATCATATCTCTGGATGGAAGCATCATAAGTTTTCCAGACATGCTATTTTCATCCCATTCTAACCAGGGATATTTTCCTGCTGAATGTCGGCTTAATGAGTCTGTAACTACTTCTAAGGCTTTTGAGCGTTCTCTGACGGAAACAATATCGCCTACTTTTAGAGTATAGGATGGTATATTTACAACTTTTCCATTGACTGCTATATGCTTATGTGATACTAACTGTCGAGCAGCTGTTCGTGTTGGGGCGATACCTAAGCGGTATACTGTATTATCTAAGCGTGCCTCTATGAGTTGTAGTAATATTTCGCCAGTAATACCTTTTCTAGAAGAAGCTTTTTTGTATAAATTTCTAAATTGCTTTTCTAATATTCCGTAGGTATATTTAGCTTTTTGTTTTTCTTGTAATTGTAGCCCGTATTCCGAGATTCTTCCTCCGGATCTTTTTTTATTAACTCCATGCTGTCCGGGAGGATAATTTTTCTTTTCTAAGTATTTATCGGGACCGTATATGGGGTCTTTAAATTTTCTTGCTATTTTCGACTTAGGACCAATATATCTTGCCATCTTTATATTTTAATTATAATAATTTCACAAATCAATTAAACTCTTCTTCTTTTTGGAGGTCTACAGCCATTATGTGGTAGTGGTGTTATATCCATAATTTCTGTTACTTCAATTCCTGCTGCGTTAATGGTTCTAACTGCTGATTCTCTTCCACCTCCAGGACCTTTCAGATAAACTTTTACTTTTCTAAGTCCCAAATCATAAGCAACCTTAGCTGCGTCTTGTGCTGCCATTTGTGCTGCATAAGGGGTGTTCTTTTTTGAGCCTCTAAAGCCCATTTTCCCAGCTGATGACCAAGATATGGTTTGCCCGTAATTATTTGTTAAAGTAATAATTACGTTGTTAAACGATGCCTGTACAAATGCTTTTCCTTGAGCATCGACTTTTACGACTCTTTTTCTCGTAACTTTTGTTGATTTTGCCATAAACGATTTATTATTCTCTTATAAGTTTATTTTCTAATTTTTATTTCGTTGCTTTTTTCTTATTGGCAACAACTTTTTTTCTACCTTTACGCGTTCTTGCGTTGTTTTTAGTAGTTTGTCCTCTTACAGGTAGTCCGATACGATGACGTATACCTCTATAGCATCCTATATCCATTAAACGCTTGATATTCATCTGTACTTCGGAGCGTAAGGCTCCTTCAATTTTCATTTCACCGATAATGGTACGAATAGCATTTAGGTCTTCGTCGTTCCAATCTTGTACTTTTTTATCCCACGAAACACTTGCTTCGGTTAAGATTTTTTGTGCAGTAGACCTTCCTATTCCATAGATATACGTTAAACCGATTTCTCCTCTTTTGTTTTTTGGTAAATCAATACCAGCAATTCTTGCCATATATACTTATATTTCTATTTTAGTTTATCTTTTCTTTAATTTTATCCTTGCCTTTGTTTAAATCTAGGATTTTTTTTATTGATTACATAAACAACTCCCTTGCGACGTACGACTTTGCAGTCGTCTGATCTTTTCTTTACTGATGCTCTTACTTTCATAATCCTTTTTTATTTAATTTTTGTATCTAAATATGATTCTAGCTTTTGTTAAGTCATAAATAGACATTTCCATTTTTACTTTATCTCCGGGTAAAATTCTAATGTAGTGCATTCTCATTTTTCCAGAGATATGAGCGATTACTTTATGTCCATTTTCCAATTCGACGCGAAACATTGCATTCCCAAGTGATTCGAGTACAATGCCGTCTTGTTCTATTGTTGACTGTTTTCCCATTTATATTTTTTTAATTAATACTTCTTCTATATATTTATAGGTTGATATAATTTCTGTTCCTGTTTCTCTTATAGCTACCATGTGTTCAAAGTGTGCCGATGGTTTTCCATCGTAGGTTCTGATAGTCCATTTGTCTTGGTCCATTTGTATGTATTTAAGACCTAAGTTTATCATAGGTTCTATACAAAATACCATTCCTTTTTTTATTTTCGGTCCGCTTCCTTTTTGTCCATAATTGGGTACATCTGGTTTTTCATGTAAATTTTTTCCTACTCCATGTCCTATGAGTTCCCTTACAACCGAATACCCAAAACCTTCTACATATGACTGAATAGCATTTCCTATATCACCTATTCTATTGCCTTCTTTGGCTTGTTCTATTCCCTTATAAAGAGATTCTTTTGTTCGTTCGCAAAGCATTTGCACTTCTTTGGCTACTTTTCCTACTTGAAATGTGTAAGCATAATCGGCATGAAATCCGTTTTTCTTTGCACCGCAATCTACGGATACGATATCGCCATTTTGTAACTCATAATCTCCAGGTATTCCGTGTACTACAACATCGTTTACCGAAACACATAGTGTGGCTGGATATCCATGATATCCTTTAAATGAAGGTATTGCGTCGCTTTCTAATATATATTCTTCAGCAACCTTATCTAAGGTTTTGCATGTTACACCGGGTTGAATAAGCTTTGCTACTTCAGCCAAGGTTTTTCCAACTATCAAAGAACTTTGTTTTATAATATCTATTTCTTTCTCTGTCTTCAAATGTATCATTCTTCGACTCGCCATCTTCTCTTTTATATAGGTAGTGTTGAACGTCCTTTTATTCTTCCCGACTTGGTTAATCCATCGTAGTGCCTCATCAGTAAGTGACTTTCTATCTGCTGTAATGTGTCCAATACCACTCCTACCATAATCAATAAGGAAGTGCCTCCAAAAAACTGTGCAAACTGTGAGTTAATACCAAACAGTTGAGCAAAGGCAGGCATTATAGCAATGAATGCTAAGAATATAGATCCGGGTAGGGTTACTCGAGATATGACATTGTCAATATATTCTACTGTTTTTTTCCCAGGTTTAATACCGGGTATAAATCCGCCATTTTTCTTCATATCGTCGGCTATTTGAGTTGGGTTAAATGTAATAGCCGTATAAAAATATGTAAATAGTATGATTAGTATTGCAAATATAAAATTATATGCAAAACTTGTATTGTTTGTCAAAGCTGAGGCTATAGCTCCCATGGTTTCGTTGCTACTTGCAAATCCCATTATGGTTAATGGTAAAAACATAATAGCTTGAGCAAAAATAATGGGCATTACACCTGCTGCATTTACTTTGATGGGTAAGTATTGTCTTTGTCCACCGTATTGTTTATTTCCAACTATTCTTTTTGCATATTGTACGGGTATTTTTCTTGTACCTTGTACCAATAGCACTGAAATTAAGATTACAGCTACTAACATTAGTATTTCAATAAGGAATGTTATCAGTCCACCATTTCCGCTTTCGGCTACTTTTGATACAAATTCGGCTGATAAAGCAAAGGGTAATCGTGCTATAATTCCTATCATAATTAACATAGAGATACCGTTTCCTATTCCCTTGTCGGTTATTCTCTCTCCTAACCACATTATAAATAATGTACTAGAAACCAATACGATTAGAGATACGAATATAAACGAACTTGGTAAACCTGAACCCGGTAGTATGGGTTCGCCTGTGAATGAATGAAATACTCCAGAACCGAATCCTACGCGTGCCACTAAATTTGATAAGTAGGCTGGTGCTTGTAAGGCTGTTACTGCTATGGTTAGGAATCGGGTTATTTGGGTTATTTTTTTACGTCCGCTTTCACCCTCTTTTTGTAAGCGTTGGAAATAAGGTACGACTAACGTCATTAATTGTATGACAATAGATGCCGAAATATAAGGCATAATTCCTAATGCAAAAATAGATGCATTTGAAAAGGCACCTCCTGAGAACATATCTAACAAGCCTAACAGTCCCTCTCGGGAGTGAGCTGTGAATGATGTTTGTGAAAGAGCTTGTACGTCTACTCCGGGCAGTGCTATATATGAACCAACTCTATATATCAATATAATACCTAAAGTATAGAGAATCCTGTTTCGCAGTTCCTCTATTTGATAGATATTTTTTATGGTGGCTATTAATTTTTTCATACTACAATATTGTTGCTGTTCCTCCTTGAGCTTCAATTATTTGTTTTGCTTTTTCAGAAAAAGCATGTGCTTTTATTTCTAATTTGACGGTTAGGTCTCCGTTGGCTAAAATTTTCACCAATTCTTTTTTCCCTACCAATCCATTGTTGTATAAAACCTCAGGATCTATAGTTGTCAATCCTTTTTGGTCATGTAAATGTTGTAAGGAAGAAATGTTTACTACATCATATTCAACACGATTTATATTTTTAAATCCTGATTTAGGTACTCTTCTATACAATGGCATTTGACCTCCTTCAAAGCCTGCTTTTCGGGAGTAACCCGAACGAGATTGTGCTCCTTTATGTCCTTTTGTTGATGTTCCTCCTTTTCCTGATCCTTCTCCTCTTCCTATTCGCTTTGATTTTTTCGTCGAACCTTTTGCTGGTTTTAAATTATGTAAATTCATACTCTTCTAAAATCTTATCTTTTCCAGATTATTACTTATATTTCTTCTATTTTCAATAAATGTCTTACCTTTTCTACCATACCCAAAATTTGAGGAGTAGCTTCTACTTCTATTGGGTTGTTTAGTTTTTTAATGCCGAGGGCGGTAATAGTTCTTTTTTGCTTTAGCGGTCTCCCTATTTGGCTTCTTACCTGTGTTATTCTTATCTTTTTCATTATTAAAACTATTAGCCGTTAAACACTCTTGTTAGTTCAATGCCTCTTAATTGGGCTACTGTGTATGGGTCTTTTACTTTTGACAAAGCATCGAAAGTAGCTTTTACCACACTGTGTGGGTTGGGCGAACCTTTTGATTTAGCCAATACATTTTTAATTCCAACACTTTCTAATACAGCACGCATAGCTCCTCCTGCTATTACTCCTGTTCCGGGTAATGCAGGCTTAATGAGTACTTCAGCTCCGCTATATTTTCCTTCTTGGGCATGTGGAATTGTTCCTTTTATAACGGGAACTTTTATGAGGTGTTTTTTTGCATCTTCAACTCCTTTTTGGATAGCCATACTTACTTCTTTGGCTTTTCCTAATCCATAGCCAACTATTCCGTTTTCGTTTCCTACTACTACGATAGCAGAAAAACTAAAGGTACGTCCTCCTTTAGTAACTTTGGTTACTCGCTTTACGCTTACTAATCTATCTTTTAATTCGATTTCGCTTGTCTTTATTCTTTTAATTGTTGACATAGTTATATTTTAGAATATTAAACCTTCTTCTCTTGCTGCTTCGGCTAAAGATTTTACTCTTCCGTGATAAAGGTATCCGCTACGATCAAAAACAACTGTTGTTATTCCCTTTTCTTTTGCCTGTGTAGCTAATTCTTTGCCTACCAGTTTAGCTTTTTCTGTTTTAGTAATCTTTTGTGATTCTATAGCTTCTGTGGCTGATGATGATGATACAAGTGTTTCGCCTGTTCTATCGTTTACAATTTGGGCATATATCTGCTTATTGCTTCTAAAAACAGATAATCTTGGACGTTCTTCTGTTCCTTTAATCGTTTTTCGAATCCTATTTTTTATTCGACTTCTTCTATAAGTTTTTTGATTTTTCATTCCTATAGTTATTACGTTATCTCTTATATTGCTTATTCTGCTGATTTACCTGTTTTTCTTCTAACAACCTCACCTTGATACAATATACCTTTCCCTTTATAAGGCTCGGGTTTACGGTATGATCGTATCTTTGCCGCTACTTGAGCTAATAATTGTTTGTCGTGAGAGCTTAGTTTTATGATAGGATTTTTTCCTCTTTCGGCAATTGTTTCTACTTTAATTTCATTGGCTAACTCAATAATTATGTTATGAGAATATCCTAATGTTAAAGTCAATGTTTGTCCAATAGCTTGTGCTCTGTAGCCTGTTCCTACTAATTCTTGAACGATAGTAAATCCTTCGGACACTCCTGTTACCATATTTGCTAATAATGAACGGTATAGTCCATGCATTGCTTTATGGTTTTTTTCTTCTGTTTGTCTTTTTAGGTTTAACGTGTTATCTTCTATTTCTAACGTGATACAAGGGTCTACTTGTTGTTTTAATTCTCCTAAGGGACCTTTTACTGTTACTTCATTGGTCTTGCTTACGTTTATGTTTACTCCTTGGGGTATCGTTATAGGTAATTTTCCAATTCTTGACATATCTTATTTCTCCTTAAATAAATTAGCTTATATAACAAATAACTTCACCTCCTACTTGCAAATCACGTGCTTCTTTGTCGGTAATTACTCCTTGTGAAGTGGATATGACTGCTATTCCCATACCATTTAATACTCTTGGTAATTCGTCGGCTTTTACGTATTTTCTTAATCCCGGTTTACTTACTCTTTCTAATTTAGTAATCGCACTTTGATTAGATACTACGTGATATTTTAATGCTATCTTTATGGTATTAATTTTTTGGTTTTCTTCAAACTTATAATTTAATATATATCCTTTTTCAAAGAGTATTTTAGTTATTGCTTTTTTGATATTAGATGCAGGTATTTCTACAACTTTATGCTTTGCCATGATGGCATTTCTGATTCTTGTTAAATAATCTGCTATTGGATCCGTATTCATAGTTACTTCCTATCTTATTTTTTATATAATAATTACCAACTTGCTTTTTTTACTCCTGGGATTAAGCCTTTTGATGCCATTTCCCTAAAATTTATTCTTGATATTCCAAAAAGTCTCATGTATCCCTTGGGTCTTCCTGTCAACTTACATCGGTTGTGTAGTCGTATGGGGTTTGAATTCGGGGGAAGCTTTTGTAAACCAATTTGTGCTTCTCTTACAGCCTCATAATCATCGCTTGTACGAATTATTTCTTTGTAAGCTTTACGTTTACTTTCATACTTAGCTACTAATTTTGCTCTTTTGACTTCTTTTGCTTTTATTGATTCTTTTGCCATATTATTTCTTTTGATTTTTGAATGGAATTCCGAATTCTTTTAATAATGATAAACATTCCTGATCGTTTCGTGCTGTTGTTACGATAGTTATGTCCATTCCATTTATTTTGGTTACTTTGTCTATGTCTATTTCTGGGAATATGATTTGTTCTGTAACTCCCATTGAGAAGTTTCCTCTTCCGTCAAATCCTTTATCATTGATGCCTCTGAAATCGCGAATACGAGGAATAGCTACAGAGATTAATCTGTCTAAAAACTCGTACATTCTTTCGCCTCTTAGGGTTACTCTAACTGCGATCGGATTTCCTCTTCTTAGTTTAAAGTTTGAAACGTCTTTTCTTGATTTTACAGGTACTGCTCTTTGTCCTGCAATCATAGTCATTTCGTTAACGCCTGTTTCTATTAGTTTTTTATCAGCTGTGGCGGCTCCGATTCCTTGATTCAAGCAAATTTTCACAATTCTTGGAACTCGCATTGTGGATTTAAATCCATATTGCTGCTTTAATTCAGGAACTATTTCCTTATTATATTTTTCTTTTAGTCTTGGAATATAACTCATCACTTGATTTCCTCTCCTGTTTTTTTAGAATAACGAACTAATTTATTTTTATCATTCAACTTTCTTCCTATGCGTGATGCCACTCCTTTAGAATCTACTACCATTAAGTTAGATATATGAATAGAGGCTTCTTTCTTTATGATTCCGCCTTGTGGATTTTTAGCATTGGGTTTGGTGTGTTTCGATACCATGTTTACACCTTCAACAATGGCACGGTACTTACTTACTTCAACCTTAAGTACTTTTCCTGTACGTCCTTTGTCTTCTCCCGACAAAACCTTGACATTATCTCCTTTTTTTATGTGAATTTTCATTACTTTTATAGTTTTCGATTGTTTATAAAACCTCAGGGGCTAAAGAAACGATTTTCATATATTGTTTATCTCTTAATTCACGAGCTACGGGTCCAAAAATACGTGTTCCTCTCAATTCTTCTGTGGCGGTAAGTAATACTACTGCGTTGTCATCGAATCGGATATAAGAACCATCATTTCTGCGTACTTCTTTTTTTGTTCTTACAATAACGGCTTTGGTTACTGTTCCTTTTTTCACAGCACTTGATGGGATGGCGTCTTTGACGGTAACAACTATTTTATCTCCTATACGAGCATATCTCTTTCTTGTTCCACCCAGTACGCGGATACATAAAACTTCTTTTGCTCCGCTATTATCTGCTACTGATAATCTTGATTCTTGTTCTATCATAATTTTATTTAGCTCTTTCTAATATTTCTACTAATCTCCAACATTTGTTTTTACTCAATGGTCTTGTTTCCATTATTCTTACTACATCTCCGATGTTACAATCTTGATTTTCATCGTGTGCCATAAAACGAGATGTTTTTTTCAAAAACTTTCCATATTTAGGGTGTATGTAGGTACGTCCGACTTCTACCACAATGGATTTTTGCATTTTATTGCTTATTACAATACCTTCTCTTACTTTTCTAAAATTTCTTTCCATCATCAATTATTTTTGAGATTTCTTTTCGGCAAGTTCACGACTACGAATTTCCGTTTTTATTCTTGCGATTGTTTTACGATACTCTTTTATTCTGTTAGGATTTTCTATCGAAGAAACTGCATGATGCAATTTTAGTTTCGTTAATTGAATATTTTCTGATTCGAGTCTTTCGTACAATTCTTTGGTCGAAAGTTCTGTGATTACTGCTTGTTTCATGATTTTTATATTTCTTCTGAATAATCTCTTCTTATTACAAACTTGGTTAAAATAGGTAGTTTTTGTGCTCCTAAACGCATTGCCTCTCTGGCTATATCAACGGGAACGCCGTCGGCTTCAAATAAAATTCTTCCCGGCGATACTCTTGCTACAAAATATTCGGGTGAACCTTTTCCTTTTCCCATTCGTACTTCTGCTGGTTTTTTGGTGATGGGTTTATCGGGGAATATACGTATCCATAATTGTCCCTCTCTTTTCATATATCGCGTAATAGCTTGACGGGCAGCTTCAATTTGACGACCTGTTATCCAGCTCTCTTCAAGTGCCTTGATTGCAAAAGAACCAAAATTTATTTCAGCTCCACGCTTGGTGTTGCCTTTCATTTTGCCCTTTTGCATTCTTCTATATTTCGTCTTTTTGGGTTGTAACATCTCTAAATTATATTTATCGTTTTATTACTTTCTTAAAATCTTGTTGTTTAATTTGTTTTCTTTCTTCGTTGACCTGTAAACTCACTACTTCTACCTCTTTTCCCCATAGGTGATTTTTCCTTGGGTTCTGTAGATGCTTGGAAAAGGTCTCTTTTTCCGTATACTAAACCTCTACAAATCCACACCTTAACTCCTAATCTTCCGTAAGTTGTGTGTGCTTCGGCATGATTATAATCTATATCAGCACGTAGGGTATGTAAGGGTGTTGAACCTTCTTTGAAGTGTTCTGTTCGTGCCATTTCAGCTCCTCCTATACGACCAGAAATGGTTACTTTTATTCCTTCAGCTCCTGCACGCATAGAGGATGAGATGGCTGTTTTGATAGCTCTGCGATAGAACATTCTGCCTTCTATTTGTTTGGCTATGGTTTGAGATACCAATATGGCGTCTAATTCCGGACGTTTTATTTCTGATATATTAATCTGTATTTCCTTATTGGTAATCTTTTTTAATTCTTCTTTTAGTTTGTCTACTTCTTGTCCTGCTTTTCCAATAATCAGTCCCGGACGAGCTGTGTTTATTGTTACGGTTACTAATTTTAATGTGCGTTCAATATAAATTTTTGAGATACTGGCTTTTTGTAAGCGAGCATTAATATATTTTCTAATCTTATCGTCTTCGATAAGTTTAGCCTCAAAACTTTTACCGCCGTACCAATTTGAGTCCCATCCTCTTATGATTCCTAAACGCAGTCCTATTGGATTAACTTTTTGTCCCATCTACTCTTCTATTATTTGATTTGTGATTTCAGTTTTGCTATCTACAACTATGGTTATATGATTTGAGCGTTTTCTAATTCTGTAAGCTCTTCCTTGTGGAGCTGGGCGTAAACGCTTTAACATTGTACCGCTATCAACAAAGATTTCTTTGACGTATAGGTTACTTTCTTCTACGCGTAAATCTTCATTTTTAGCTTGCCAATTTGCGATAGCCGAAAGTAATAATTTATGTATTTTTTCTGAAGATTCTTTTTTGCTATATTTTAGTACATTTAAAGCATATTCTACATCTTTACCTCTTATTAAGTCTGCCATTAAACGGGCTTTACGAGGCGAAGTGCTATTACCGACTAAGCGTGCCATAGACACGTTTCGTTTTGCTTCTTTTCTTGCTTCTGCAGCTAATCTTTTTCTTGCTCCCATTATATTAATTACGTATTTGCTTTATTTTCTTCCTTTATCTTTTTTGCTACCTGCGTGTCCTCTAAACATACGCGTGGGTGCAAATTCTCCTAATTTATGTCCAACCATATTTTCGGTAACATAAACAGGTATAAATTTATTTCCGTTATGAACAGCTATAGTTTGTCCAACAAAATCAGGAGATATTACCGAAGCTCTTGACCAAGTTTTAATAGCTACTTTTTTGTTGGATTGTTGAGCTGCTATAACTCTTTTTTCTAGTTTATAATGAATAAACGGTCCTTTTTTTAATGATCTACTCATTGTGTATTATTTATTTTTTTCTTCTTTCAACAATATATTGGCTTGAACTCTTTTTGGGTTTTCTTGTTTTATAGCCTTTTGCTAATAATCCTTTTCGGGATCTTGGTAGTCCACCCGATGCTTTCCCTTCTCCTCCTCCCATAGGATGATCAACTGGATTCATGGCAACTCCGCGTGTGCGGGGTCTTCTTCCCAACCAGCGAGAACGACCTGCTTTACCCGATATTTGTAAACTATGGTCAATGTTTGATACCATTCCTATAGTAGCTTTACATGTACATAGTATTTTTCTGGTTTCGCCAGAGGGTAACTTAATGGTTACGTATTTTTCTTCTCTTGACATTAATTGTGCATACGATCCTGCACTTCTTGCTATTCTAGCTCCAGCTCCAGGTTGCATTTCTATGTTATGTACAATTGTTCCCAATGGTATTTCTGAGAAAAATAAGGTATTCCCAACATCTGGTGAAGCTCCTTTTCCTGATATGACTGTTTGGTCAACTTTCAGTCCGTGAGGTGCGATAATATATCTTTTTTCTCCATCGGCATAATGAAGCAATGCTATACGTGCCGAACGATTGGGGTCGTATTCTATTGTTTTAACTGTTGCGGGTACACCGTCTTTGTTTCTTTTGAAATCAATGATACGATATTGTTTTTTATGACCACCACCTAAGTAGCGCATAGTCATTCTACCTTGATTGTTTCTTCCTCCTGATCGTTTTTTTGATAACAATAAACTCTTCTCGGGGGTTTTCGTTGTTATCTCTTCAAAGTTACTGATCACTTTGAATCTTTGAGTCGGTGTTACCGGTTTAAACTTTTTTAATCCCATTTTTTATTTCCCTTTTATATATTACTAAAGATATCTATTGTATGATCTCCTTTTAGCTGAACAATTGCTTTTTTGAAAGTATTTTTGTTGCCTCTTATTAGTCCTGATTTTGTATAACGACTGGCATCTTTACCTCGTTGTACGATGGTATTTACACTTTCAACTTCTACCGTGTATAATGTTTCTATAGCTTTTTTAATTTGCTCTTTATTAGCATTACGATTAACGATAAACCCGTAGCGATTTCCTTTTTCGCTCATGGCTGTCATTTTTTCGGTTACTATCGGTTTTATTATTACGTTCATTGCCTTTATTTTTTCTCGTTAAATTTCAAATATTCCTCAAATTTGGAAGCT
>JAAYRN010000165.1 GCA_012518765.1 Bacteroidales bacterium | reverse complement strand
TTGGGTTCGTGCTTGTCTATACAGTCTACTTTTAAACCGTGAAACTGATACAGCATCCCCATCCATTCAGAGTCTCGCTTGGCTAAATAATCATTTACCGTAACCACATGCACCCCTTCGCCCGTCAAAGCATTGAGATAAACAGGTAAAGTTGCTACCAAAGTTTTTCCTTCTCCCGTTGCCATTTCGGCTATTTTCCCTTGGTGAAGTACCACACCTCCAATCAACTGCACATCGTAATGACACATATCCCAAACAATGGGCGTTCCTCCTGCCATCCATGTGTTTTGATAAATGGCTTTGTCGCCTTCTATGTTGATGCAATCATAAACAGCGGCTAAATCACGATCAAAATCATTGGCTGTAACCTCTACTTCTTGATTCTCTTTAAAGCGTCTACCTGTCTCTTTAACCACAGCAAATGCTTCGGGTAATATATCTAACAATATTTTTTCAGTCTGACTATATACACTATCCTCCAACGATTCTATTTCGGAATAAAGCTTTTCTTTTTCACCAATATCCATATCGAAATCTGTATCCAAGTTAGTTTTAATTTCCTGAATACGATCACTTTCTTCTTTAACCTCTTCGCGAATACGTTGCTTAAATTCATTGGTTTTTTCACGCAACGCATCGTTTGATAATTGTTCTATGAGGGGATATACTTCTTGTATTTTCTTTAAAAGAGGATTTAATTCTTTTATATCTTTATCGGATTTTGTTCCGAACATTCTTTGCAACCATTTTGCCATACTACTATAATTCAGCTATTTAAAATTACTTTTAATCTTTTTTTTAAACTAACAAAGATAGTCTTTTTTTGCGTGCAATTAAAACAAAGATGTTTAGATATTTTATTTTTGTTTTTTTTATGAAAGACTTAACATGTTACTAATAAAAAAGCAGCAATTATTTTTCCATTTTTTTATGCTATGTGGCGGAGAGACAGGGATTCGAACCCTGGGTACCCTTACGGATACAACGGTTTTCGAGACCGCCCCGTTCAACCACTCCGGCATCTCTCCAAAAATTTGTGCAAAAGTAGAAAAAAAACATTATAAAAAAACTTTTTTTTACTACTTTCCACCTTTAATCCTTCGTATGTTTCTATAATATTAATCTTATTTTTTCGTTAAAAAGACAAGATATTTACCATGATAATGAAATATATTGCTGTCATTATTTGCTTTATAAATTTTTTTTATGTTCAAACTGCTTATTCGCAAAGCATTGGATTTCGCTGTATTCAGGTAAATGATTCTGCCGATGTGGTATTGTATTGGAAATCGACCAACTTACCTCCTACTTACCAATATAAAATATACACTTCCACCTCACTATCAAGTTCTTATTTGCTCTTAGATAGTATTAGCGACTTGCTTACAGACCATTATATACATAAAAATGCACATGGCGACCAGCAACAAAACTTTTATTATATACAAGCCTGCCCATCAGACGGAAACATCAGCCTCCCTATATACAACTCTGACACTTTGGGAAATATTCTCTTAAAACTTGACAATCAGAAAACAGGTGTAGCTTTGTTATCGTGGCAATACACAAATAACTTTCAATCAACCGACAGCTTTGAAGTAAATCGTTCCTTCGATAGTATTTGGGCAAACATACATCGCACTCAACAAAAAAATCACAACGATACCATTACTTTTTGTGGCAAAAACACCTACTACCGCATAAGCTACGACCAAGGAAAAGGCTGTAAAAACTTATCAGCCAAAGTTTCCGATTTTTTCTCCGATTTTATAGCACCTCAAACAGCCATATTAGATACGGTAAGTATCAATCCTACAACAGGATACACCGAAATAGGATGGGAAAAAGGTAAATCAAAAGATACCTATGGTTACATTGTTTATTTTTTGCAGAACATTTGGATAACCTTAGATACACTGATTGGTGCAGAAAATACTTTCTATGTAGACTCCGTATATTCAGCCCAAAATAAATCGCAGCAATACCGCATTGCAACCTTAGATACTTGTCTCAATGCCAGCCCAATGGGAGACGAACATCAAACTTTACTTTTATCGGCAAGTATAGCCAAATGCGATAGTATTGTATTTCTGAAATGGAACAATTACATAAACATGCCAGACGGCGTAGATTCTTTTCGTGTATATATGTCGGAAGATAACGATGATTTTAAAATAGTAGCCACTGTAGATAAAAACACCTTGCAATATGACTGCAAACACCTAAACACCTTGCATGATTTTCGTTTTTATATACAAGCATATAGTGAAAAACAAAAATTCACTTCTACCTCAAATGTAGTATCAGTAGTTTTCAATCGTGTAATGGGTAGCGGAAATGTATGGATGCGTTATGTAAGCGTTAAAGACAACAAAGACATTGAATTAGCTGCTTATGTAAACGACACTATAGATTTCAAATACCTACATCTTTACAAAAGTATCGACAGTGGAAAAACATTTATACATCACGACCAACAAAGTAAAAAATCAACGGTTGAATCTTATATTTTTATAGATACCGAAGTGAGTGTACACAATCAAATGTATCATTATTATTTCACCCTAAGCGATGAATGTGATATTGGATTTGCCGACTCCGATACTGCCCACAACATTGTATTGATGGAGGGTGAAAGCGAATTTCAATCCAACTCTCTGATATGGAACGCTTATGAAAAATTCCCTTCCTGCGTAGACGGTTACGATGTATACAGAAAAACTCAAATACAAAGGGAGTTTTCTTTGTTAAGTTCCGAGTCTCCTGCTGTAAATCAAATAGAAGACAATGTATTTGGAATGGCTGCCGAAGGAGGTGTATTTTCATACAAAGTGGCGGCAGTAGCTTGTAAATGGCTATCTTTTAGAGACGAAAGCGTTTCCAACACCTTAGAAATCAGAAAAAAAGACACACTCTACATACCTACAGCTTTTTATCCCAATAGCGTATACAGTGCAAATAAAACATTTAAACCCGTTTGTGTATTTGTAGATGCCGATAATTATGAATTTAAAATTTACAACCGTTGGGGAGACGAAGTTTTTAGTACGACTCACATAGACGAAGGCTGGGATGGAACTTTCAATGGGAAAAAAGTCCCCTTAGGAGTTTATGCGTATCACATTCGTTATAGCGTAGGCGAAAATTACTTTCGTAACCGCAGGGGATCTGTCATTTTACTACACTAACGATATAGCTTTTTTCTATTCAAAGCCCTGTGATATTTTGCAGCATTTACTGCGTGCTGGCTCGCCGATACGGCAAAATGATGATAACCCGAAAAATCTTCCTTAGCACACATATACAAGTAAGCGTGCTTTTCGTAATACAAAACAGCCTCTAAGGCATGTATGGCAGGCATGCGAATGGGACCGGGGGGCAAACCTACATGCTTATAGGTATTGTAAGGAGAATCAACCTCTAAATCTTTATATAACAGACGTTTTATAGCCATATCGCCCAAAGCATAACGCACCGTTGGGTCGGCTTGTAGCAACATACCCTTGTGCAAACGATTCATGTATAAACCGGCTATTTTAGCTTGTTCGTCTTTTCTGTGGTTTTCTTCCTCCACAATAGACGCTAATATGGACACCTCTATGGGAGTTAGTCCTATCTTTTCAGCTTGAGAAAGACGAACTTGTGTCCAATATTTTGTATATTCTTTATACATTCGTTCCATAAATCCTTTAGCCGATGTATTCCACCAAAAACCATAGGTATTGGGCAAAAACATAGACAACACATTCACAGAATCAAATCCGTAAGACTTTAAAAAAGTATTGTCGTTCAATAAATCCAATAAGTCTTGCGATGGCATTTCTAATTGCATAGAAATTCGCTCTGCCAACTGCTCTTTGCTTCGTATGTTATTAAATATCAACGAAACCTCCTCCTGATTGTTGGAACGCAATTTATTAATCAAATCATTGACACTCATTTCTTTCTCTATTTTATATTTACCGGGGTAAAATTTTCGAGAAAGTTTCTTATACTTAGCCAAACGTTCAAAGTCTTTTGGTTCTCTTAATAACTGTTGATTTTCAATCTGTAACAACAAATCATCGTAAGACGTTCCTGTGTAAACATATAGATATTCAGGAGCTTTATCGGAGATAGCAGGTTTAAAATATGCTTGATAAGAAATATAAACAAAAACGGAAGCTATCAGCATAAACACAACAACAACCGTAACAGCAAGAAGTATTATTTTTTTTCTCATAAACTATTCTTTTCTAATATATTGGAAAAATAATTCGTCTATTCTATTCATGTTTTTTTTATGCCAAGCCTTACGCCTACCCGTTTGTTCAAAACCTATTTGCGTAAACAGGGCTATGCTGGCTACATTATCAGCTGAAATATTAGCATATAATTGATGTAATTGTAAAACCGAAAAAGCATAGTGCATCAACAATTGCAATGCCTCACTTGCATAACCTTTACGCCTATAGGGTTCAAGGATTAAAATCCCCACTCCCGCTCGTTGGTGCATGGGATTAAAGTCATATATATCAACTGTTCCTACTATATTTTTATCTGTATTTTCGCATACAATCAAACGCAGTTGTTTGGCTGTAAATACATCTTGTGTTGAGGAATTCATCACGTATTGCTCAATAGCAAAACGCGAAAATGGCATAATGGTTTCACTTAAAGACCAAATACTTGGATCATTTTCAAGTTGAAACAAAACATCTACATCGCTCAACTCTACCGCTCTTAAAAAAACATGTTTACCTATCATATTAAAATTATTTTACCAATCGTCATCTATTTCTATTTCAGTTGATTTCTTTTTATAATCGTTTAATTCTTCTTCTTTCTTCTTTGCTTGACTTTTCTTTTCTTTTTCCTCTTTGAAAATCACATTAATTTCCTCTTTTTGAGTGCTTATTTTCTCCTTTATATCACTTTTTTGTTTACGACCCGACCACTTAAAACAAGGATTGTCCAAATTACCTGTGGCTGTGATAAATATATTTACATTGCCCGTACCATCGTCTACCACTTCACCAAAATCCTCCCTGTTTCTCTTTTTACTTTGAAATTTCTTCGATAAAAGTTCGCTCATATTTACCCTAACGGTATAATCAATATCTCCATTAAATCCCTGATTCCCTGATAAAATCAAATCTAAAGCATTGTTTTTAACACTCATTTCAGGAATATGAATCTCCTTGTTTTCAATCTTAATGCAATTTGACAAAGTAGCAAAACGTATGTTACGCAAATCTTCTAATTCTACAAATTTAGACAAGGATTCCAAGGGTTTAAAGTTTTTCAATTCTCCATCCGTAATGGTAATATTGGCAATGGTATTGACACTTTCGGGCAATATGCTCAAGGTGTTGCTTGCCGTAGCTTTAAACAAAATGGTAGACGTGGCAACACCTCGTATATTTCTATCAGTCAAACCATTATTCGACTGTCCGAAATTATGAAACGTATAAAACATTTGCTGTACATCGGTGTGATTGAGTTTGGCACTGCAATACAAAACAAATGTGTTGTTTTTTTGTTTTTGAGCATAGCCACTTAATGCTATATCACCATTTAAAGAATTTAATTTCAGACTGTTTACTTTAAATTCATTGTTTTTCAAACTCACATCTCCGTATACATTTTTAGCTTTAAATCTGTCGAAAACAAAATTATTTATGACAAGTTTTAAATCAAAATTAATAGTAGGAGGAAAATCCAATTCAAATTTATCTTCTGTTTTTAAATCCGAAGCAGAGCTATCTTTTTTGGATAAAAATTCACTCAAATTGAAGGAAGGAGACGACAAATCAGCCACAATCAGCATGGGAGTATCGTCTGTAAATAAATAATCGAAAAATTGAAGAATTTCACCATTCAACACAAATGTATTTCGATTTATAGAACCGTTTAAATCGTGTAACAACAAAACTTGATCGTTTATATCCATCTGACCACTAAGTGATTCTATGATAGCCTCGCCTTGTGTTAACTGCAAATCTACATTGCTAAATTCTATTTTTCCATGTATGCTTGCATTTCTAAAATCTTGTATGGTAATCGAAGATGTATTTTTAAACTGATTTTCAAAATCAACATTAATCAACGCCTTCCCTTTGGCACAATACACGTAATTTTCAGGTATAAAGCGATGCCAGTCTTCAAGATGTACATCGGATTCTAAATGTAATTTTATATACGGATTTACAAAGTTTTTTATGGAAATATTTCCCGATATATTTTTCTTGTTCAACAAGGCATGTAAACTCGTTATATTCAAACAGGAAGATTGTGAAATATTTATGCCGTTGCTGTAAAACGTCCCTGCTAAACGCAGATTAATAACCCCTATATCGTTTTGAACATTGTAAATACTTCCTTTTTTAAAACTAAACTTAGAGTTGATGTCTAATTTTTTATTTTTCTCCGTACTGCCTTTTATATTCAACTTTGCGTTTAACAAACCACTTAATTCATAGCCTTTTAGGTTTTGTTTGACTGTAGTTGGTATATGATATAAAATATCTTTCAAAGCCAAATCGTTTCCTTGAGCCTTTATTTCGTATACCCAAAACATATTTTTTTTATGCAAGTCGAAATCAAGTTTTACCCTCAATCTTCCCAACTGCATATCTGTTTTATGAAAAGTATACACATCGTTTTCAATATCCATATTTGCACGAGTCGAAAGCGTAAACTCTTTGTTATACAAAGAAAAAGAAGTATCTACTTTCAATGAATCCATGCGTAAATTTGAGGATAAACGAAGGTCTAATGTTTCTTTTTCGAAATCACCACGAGCGGTTAGTGTTTGTATGTTGCTACTAAAACAAACTTGATTGCTCAAACTTTCATAGTTGACATTCAGTTTTTTAAGTATCACAGCATCTAAGTTCACCGCCCAATTCTTGGAAGTGCTATCTTTGGAAACAAAAACCATCCAATTGGCTTCTTCGTTTTGAAATTCCTTGAGCCGCAAAGTAGCATTATTTATTTCAATACGCTTGAGTTTATAATTGGATGTCAACACATCTAAAAAATTAAATTGCAAATACACATAAGATGCTGACAATACATCTTGCTGTTCGCTAAATCCCTGTACGTGTAGGTCTTCTATTTTTAGCGAAGTCATAGGAAATTTACGTATCAAACTAAACGACACATCCTTATGTTTTACTTCTGTACGAATGGATTTATACAATTCCTTCAATACAAAATCGGCTATTTTGTCTTCAAAAACATAAGCCAAGGCAAAAGCTGAGAGCAAAAGAGCTAAAAATATAGAAGCAATAATAAGAAGTATCTTTTTGATTTTTCTTTTCTTTTTAGGCTGTTGTTCAATATTTAAAGCATTGCTTTCCATAGTCTTACTTTTTGAATATGGTCTCTAATTGCATGTTATCAAAATTTCCGGAACTCATCATGAGTAAGTTTTTGTTTTTCCACGACAACGAAGTCAAATATTGCTTCAATTCCGATGAATCGTTGTATACTTTTAGCTTGTCGTTTGCAAACGCATTTAAAATCATCTCTTTAGTAATGGGTGGCAGTTTTTTCAAAGCAATGGCGTGAGGATTAAAATACACCATAGCCTCGTCGGCATCGTCCATGGTATGAGCGTATTGTTTTAAAAATTCAGCTGTCAGGCTACTAAAAGTATGTAACTCTACACAAGCCACTAAATTTCTGTTTGGATATTTTTCTTTCATAGCCAATATGGTCGCCTTGAGCTTGGAAGGAGAATGTGCAAAATCTTTATAAAGAACCTTTTCCTCGTCTTCGTATACTTTTTCTAAGCGTTTGGAAGCACCTGTGAACGATTGCATGGCTGTGTAAAAATCATCTTTACTCACTCCTAAACAAGCACATACATTTTGTGCTGCATTCAAATTCAATAAATTATGTCTACCAAAAATCTCCAAGGGGTATTCCTTGTTTTCGCTACGAAGTATATAACGATTAGCTGAAACGTAATAGTCTGGGACAGTGTATGGTATTTTATTTTTGACCTTGGATTTTGCAGCTATTTTCACACAATGTTCATCTTCTTCACAGTAAATCAAGGTTCCCGATTCGGGAAGCAAGTCGGCAAAAATTTGAAATTGTTCCACATAGTTTTCAAAAGTAGGAAACACATTGATATGATCCCAAGCTATACCACTTATGACCGCTATATCAGGCATATACACATGAAATTTAGGTCGTCTATCCAAGGGCGAGGTCAGGTATTCGTCTCCCTCAATGATGATGTGAGGAGCCTCTTCCGACAACTTGGTCATCACTTCAAAGCCTTCAAGTTGAGCACCTACCATATAATCACTAACAATATTGTAGGTATTCAACACATGTAATATCATAGCAGTAATGCTTGTTTTTCCGTGACTACCTCCTATGACTACTCGTTTTTTATGTTTCGATTGTTCGTATATAAACTCAGGATAAGAATAAATTTTCAATCCTAATTCTTTAGCTTTCAATAGTTCTGGATTGTCCATGCGTGCGTGCATTCCTAAAATCACTGCGTCTATATCGCTTGTTATACGCCGACTATCCCAACCCACTGAATCTGGAAAAATACCGTATTTTTTTAATCTTCCTGCCGCTGGGTCAAAAATTTCATCATCCGAACCCGAAACATTATAACCTTTTACATGAAGCGAAATAGCCAAATTGTGCATGGCACTGCCTCCGATAGCAATAAAATGGATATTCATAAACCTATATCTATAATAATAACGTGAACAATGTGTATTGAAAACGATAATTATCTCATTTCATTGTCTGATATATTATCTTTTTTATGCCACAAACTCAAAAAAAACAATTGAAAATAGATGTGTTTCTACATCATATTAGGCAGTTATAAAAAACAGTTTTTTACTTTCCATATTAACGTTGAGAAAACTATTCACAATTTTCCCAAAAAATACATTTTTTATTGTTTCTAATGGCTGTAATATTCCACAAATAACTTATCTTATGCTCACTCCAATTGGTTTTTGTATGTTGGCTTGTCAAAATGTAAAAAACAACTGTTCTGTCTGTGGAATTTTGTCTAAGTAATTTGAAATAAAAAGTTCTTTCCCTTTTTGGTTTGACGATTTAGTTACATTTCTCATTCCGTAAGTTAAGTTCCAAGGAATAATGTGTGCAAATGAAAATAAATCCCTGATATAATCGCAATCGTCATAGGTAATCAACCATTTGTGGTTGCAGTTTTTCATTACTTCCGCAAATTTCTCGTGGTCAAACGCTTTATGTAAATTGCCATTTTTACCATACAAAGCCGACTTTGTGGCAGCGTAATAAGGTGGGTCGAGAAAAATAAAAACACGTTGTCCTTCTTCATTTACAACATCTTGATAATCCAAATTTGTAATTTTTGCACCGTTTACAACTTCTGCAAATTTATACAGTCGCTGAATGCTACTTTCGGTAAAACGCCCCGAAAAAGCTCCTTCGCTAAAACCTCCACTCAAACTTGTCCCTGAAAAAGTAATTCGGTTGTAAATAAAAAATGCGGATGCTCTTTCTAAATCGTTGAATGTAGCCATATTCTTATTTAAAAATTGATGTAATTCCTTACCAACAGGAAAGTGATTTCGCCATTCGTAAACTTTACTAATTACCGCATTTACATCTTTTTGCGACATTTTCCAAAATTTGTAGAGTTCAACATACAAGTCGTTTATCCAGAATTTTTTACTCGGAAACCGTTGTTTAGCATACATAAAAACCGAGCCACCACCAACAAATGGTTCGCGAAACTCATCAAATTCGGGCAATAATTTTGCAATTAAATTTACAGCTCGACTTTTACCTCCCGGATATCTTAATGGACTTTTTATCATTTTGAATACGCAATAGAAAGGATGAATTTATTTTTGTTCGCTTCTTCAAAAATTTCATTTACAAATCTAATTTGTGAATTTGTAAACTTGTTTTTTATAAAAAAAGAAGAAATATCAGCTTTATTACACATTGAATCAATAGAACCTTTTAGCTTTGATGAAGTTAAACTTAAAACAGCAACACTTTTTATTCTTCTCTTATTTGCTGAAACGTTTTCAAGATTGCTATATAAAATCATTTTCAATAAACCATCTTTAATATCGCCTTTACTTGGAAGAATGGCTCTTTTGCTATGCTTCCCCTCAGTAAGATAAATGATGTCTTTTGAGATTTCTATTTCATCAACGGTAAAAAAATATTTTCCACCAAGATAATTAGTTATCGTGATTTTAGCTTTTGAAAGTGTTGATAAACTTTCTTTTGGTTGTTGTGTTACAAATTCTCTTGCTTGTGCTTTTTTAGCTTTTCCACGAGAAAACTCCATAAACAATTCAACATCCTGTCCGATTCTTTTTTTAAAATTATCAATACCTACAAAATTATGCAACGGAACTTTTGTATTCTTTTCTATTTGTTTGTAGGCAGTTTTTGCTTTGTTAATAATATTGTGAAAATTAACGTTAAGTTCGTTCAAATTCCAATGTAAAGCCGAACTATAATAAGCCTCTATTTCTTTAATTTTACCAACAACATAGTCATTATTAAATTGTTGATTAGTAATTTTTAGCTTGTTTCTTGGATTTATTTCGGCTTTGTCGTAATAGGCAAAAATCACAAAAACGTCAAGTAAAGACATTAATAAAACGGTATCCCACTGGATGAAATCTCTATCACCTCTTGCTCCTTCATCTTTTATAATTGGGATAACTGTAACTTTTTTTGATGTTGTAAGCGAATTGTATACCCGCTCAAAAGGGTAGGAACGTGTCCGTTTAGGTGAAACCCACTTTGAAATAGCAAGTGTCGTTTTTTTATTTGTCAGCAAGCAAGTTGCGGGTACATCATTGATATCAAAGTTTTCGAAATCAACTTGTTTTAAATCATCATTCACATAGATTTTATATTTAACACCTGTTATTTCCCCCGCAATGTCCATATTTATTTTTTACTTTTATTTCGGCAAAATTACCATTAGTTTCTTAATATCACAACAAAAATAGATTATTTTTTCCATCTATTTATGCAATTATAAACTCAACAGCCTTAGCATTTGTTCACAAACTACGTTTGAACACACAAGAATATAAGTAGTTGTTTGGTTTATATTTTCACAATAAAACCCTCCACTAAAAACCTCTTCTCCTACTGACAACCAGAAAGTTTATGTATAAAAAATATTTTTTTTCTTTTAAGTTGTTTATTTATTCAATAAAATAATGTACTTTTGAAAAAAAAGCGAATGGACATCAAGGCAATCTTACAACAGTATTGGGGTTATAGCAAATTCCGTGTTTTACAGGAAGATATCATACTTTCTGTAGTAGACGGCAAAGATACCTTGGCGCTTCTTCCTACGGGAGGGGGTAAGTCTATTTGTTTTCAAGTTCCAACCTTAGCTATGGAAGGCTTGTGTTTGGTAGTTTCGCCCTTAATTGCTTTAATGAAAGACCAAGTTGAGAATCTTTTACGCAGAAACATTGCCGCTGCTGCCATACACACCGGCTTACACCCCCGCGAAGTAGATATGATTTTGAATCGTTGCAAGGAGGGGAAAATAAAATTTTTATACGTCTCGCCCGAACGATTGAAAAACACCTTGTTTAAAAACTCTCTGAGTGAAATTAACATTTGCTTATTAGCTGTAGATGAAGCACATTGTGTTTCACAGTGGGGCTATGATTTTCGTCCTCCTTACTTAGAAATAGCGGAGATTCGTCAAGAATTACCCCCCTCTGTGCCGGTATTGGCATTAACCGCTACCGCCACCCCCGATGTGGTTATTGATATTCAAAAAAAATTGGCTTTTAAAGAGGAAAGGGTATTCAAAAAAAGTTTTATACGCGACAATTTGACTTACTTTGTATTAAACGAAGAAAACAAGCTCAATAAGTTGCTACACATTGCTCAACGAACACCCGGTACTGGCATTGTATACGTACGCAACCGAAAAAAAACACAAGAAATAGCTCATTTATTAGCAAACAATAAGCATTCAGCCGATTTTTATCATGCAGGTTTAAGCATGGCAGATCGCAACCGAAAACAAAACAATTGGACATCGGGGAAAACACGTATCATAGTTGCAACCAATGCCTTTGGAATGGGGATTGATAAACCTGATGTGCGTTTTGTGGTTCATTTAGATTTACCCGACACACTCGAAGCCTACTTTCAAGAAGCGGGCAGAGGCGGAAGAGACGAAAAACGCTCTTATGCTATTTTGTTGTACGAAAATGCAGATATACTGAACCTTCAGAAAAATTTTGAAATCTCCTACCCGCCCCTTTCTTTTATAGTAGATGTGTACCAAGCCTTGGTAAATTATTTTCGTATTCCCATGGGATACGGCGAAGGTTTGTCCTATGAATTTGACAATAGCGATTTTGCTAATACGTATAAATTCAATCCTTTAACCACGTATCACGCATTGAAATTCATAGAACAAACGGGACTTATTACGTTTACCGACCCCTATTCCAACTCCTCTAAAATCCACATCAACACCACACGGGAAGATTTATATAAATTTCAGGTAGAACACGCCGCCTACGACCCCATGATTAAATTATTGCTGCGTTCCTATTCTGGATTGTTTAGCAATTTTACCCGCATCAACGAAAACGATTTGGCAAAACGCATCCATAAAGATGTTGATTTTGTTGTAGAAATATTGAAAAAACTACAGCAATTTGAAATACTTATCTACGAACAACAAACCGAAAAACCCCGCATTATTTTTTTAGAAAACCGTATAGAAACCAAACATTTAGTTATTTCGGACGAAATTTACAACACACGCAAAGAAAAAGCCAAAGAAAAAACAGACGCTGTTATACAGTATGTTACCAATCAGACCAAATGCAGAAGCAGTCAATTGGTGGCTTATTTTGGCGAAACCGAAAGCATTCGGTGTGGAAAATGCGATATTTGCCTCAAACGGAATAAAATAGAACTTTCGGCTTTAGAATTTGACAACATTCTCGATGTTATCAAACCTTTGCTGCAAAAAAACGAAACAAGCGTAGAAGAATTAGTCAATTATGCCCGTTATCCCGAAGAAAAAATAGTAAAGGTAGTACGTTGGTTGTTAGACAATGACAAGATTATACAAACTCCCGAAAAAAAACTACATTGGCATAGTAAGTAAACATTATTTTTGGTACTTTTGCAAACTCAAAAACAACACGCCTCTTTAGCTCAGCTGGCAGAGCAACGCATTCGTAATGCGTAGGTCGTGGGTTCGAATCCCATGAGAGGCTCTCCTCCATACTGCAAAAACATTGCAACCTATTGATAACTTTTATCGTATACCTGTAGTAGAATTTTAATATAATTATCACGATGGATAAAAGTATAAAAAACCTGAAACCTTGTTGTTTACTATTAGTTTTGATGCTAAACATTCAACCCCTATCTTTCTCACAATCTAAATCTAATCAACAAATAGCCGAAAATCAAAACATGGATTCTATTATGCAAATATACTCTTTGCATAATGTGTATTTCGATGTTGAAAGTGTGGATATTAGAGAGACTGAAATTGAGAATTTAGAGCATATTCTTGCCCTGCTAAACAAATATCCTGATATTGTCCTCGAAATCAAAGGACATGCCGACAAAAGAGAAAATCAACGCATATCATCCCTACGCTCAAAAAGCGTTTTCGATTGGTTTGTCGAACACGATATAGCCAAGAGTAGATTAGTATACAAGGGATTAGGAGCTGTTTATCCTGCTTTTACCGAAGGCAATCCCGAGAGTAACCAACTAAACCGTAGGGTTGAATTTAGCATTGTAAAATAAAAAATCTAAAAAACCATCTAATAAAAAAATGATTGCTATAAAATCTGAACAAAACGAACAAAACACCGCACTTTATCAAACTGTTTTAACATCCTACGAAACGCTGTTATCGCAACGTGGAGTCGGCAATGAGCTATTAGGATGGATGGATGTGCCCTCCATAGCACCCTTAAAAACCATGCGTGCCATTCAAAAAACAGCCAATTTAATAAAACAAAAGTCTGAATATGTGGTAGTGGTAGGCATAGGCGGTTCCTACTTAGGAGCAAGGGCTGTTATCGAAGCCTTGAGCCCTTCGTTTCAAAGAGAGAAGCCTGAAATTATTTATGCAGGACATCATCTTTCCGAAAGCTACATGGCTGAATTGATAAATTTACTCAACAAAGTAGAATACAGCATTGTAGTTATATCCAAATCAGGAACTACAACCGAAACAGCCATCGCTTTTCGTGTATTGGAACAACATTGTAAGAAAAAATACGGCAAAAAAAACTACAAATATCGCATCGTTTGCATTACCGATGAAGAAAAAGGAGCTTTGAAAACTTTGGCTATCCAAAAAGAATATCCTACTTTTGTAATCCCCGACAATGTAGGAGGCAGATACTCTGTGTTATCCCCCGTAGGTTTGCTACCCATAGCTCTTGCTAATATTGACATAAAAAAAATAGTTAGGGGTGCTAACGCCATGAGTAGAATATTGAAAGAATCTACAGAAAACAATCCCGCCATACACTATGCTTACACACGTAACTTACTGCTAAAGAAAGGTTATAACGTAGAAGTTATGGCGAGTTTTGAACCTAAATTTTATTATTATGTCGAATGGTGGAAACAATTATTTGGCGAAAGTGAAGGAAAAGAGAACAAAGGTATTTTCCCCACTGGTTTGATTTACACCACCGACCTACACTCTATGGGACAATATATGCAGCAAGGACAACGCTTGATGTTTGAAACTTTTTTATCCATCAACCAAGCCTCTCAACTTTGTAGAATACCCAAAGATGAACTCGATTTAGATGGACTTAACTATATTGCAGGCAAACGAATTTCAGACATCAATCAACAGGCGAAATTAGGGACTATCTTGGCACATCAAGACGGAGG
>JAAYRN010000164.1 GCA_012518765.1 Bacteroidales bacterium | reverse complement strand
TGCACAAATTTTTTTTTAACAAGACATAATATGAAAAATAGAAAGATAACAACTATAGTTTTAGTATTAGTAGCTTTATTTACAAATGCTTTTGCACAAATATCCAATCCAGTAAAATGGTCGCACACTGTGCATTCGCTAAAAGATAATGTAGTAGAAATACGCATAAAAGCCGATGTTGAAAAAGATTGGCATTTGTATTCTCAGTTTAACACAGAGGGAATTACCCAACAAACGGTTTTTACGTATGAGTCTTCGGCTAACTATAAATTAGAAGGTAAAACGACAGAACCTCCCTACAAAGAAGAAAAAGATGATTTTGGAATTGATCGCTTTTTTGATAAATCTCAAGTGATTTTTAAGCAAAAGATTAAGGTGCTGTCAGATAAGGACTTTGAAATTAAAGCCATGGTAGAAGGACAAGCCTGTATGGAAGGCAAATGTGTAATGGTTGACCATGATTTTGTATTTAAAATAAAAGGTGTTTCTCAAACTAATCTTTCGGAAAATGAGCTTGTTGGACAAGAACAAGAAGAAGAAACAAGCAAGGATGATACCGTAGCATCACTTGTGGAAGCAGAGGATATTGCTACCAATATTGAAAACGACAGTCAAGATTTGGCGAGTGAGCAACTCAAAGATAAATCATGGATTATGGTGTTTTTAGTTTCTTTTTTAGCAGGTTTATTGGCATTGATTACGCCCTGCGTTTTTCCCATGATACCCATGACTGTTAGCTTTTTTATGAAAGACGAAAAATCGAGAAAAAGCGGTTTGCGTCAAGCGTTCTTTTTTGGAGGTTCTATTATTTTTATATTTGCTGTGTTGGGTTTAGCCTTAACCTTAATTATGGGTAAGGATGCTATGTATATTATTAGTACTCACTGGATACCTAATTTATTTTTCTTTTTAATTTTTATGTTTTTTGCTTTTTCATTTTTTGGTTTGTTTGAACTTACCCTACCCAGTTCGTGGGTTAATAAAAGCGATAAACAATCGAATAAAGGAGGCTATTTCGGAGCATTTTTTATAGCCTTAACCACTGTATTGGTTTCGTTTTCATGTACAGGTCCTATTTTAGGTGCAGCTTTGATTGAATTGGCATCGGGTTCGAGTAATAGTTTGGTGTTTTTGATTTCAATGATTGGTTTTGCTCTTGGATTTGCATTGCCTTTTACATTGTTGGCTATGTTTCCAACGGTGATGAACAAAATGAAATCGGGGAGTTGGTTAAATACAGTGAAAATTGTATTTGGTTTTCTTGAAATAGCCTTGGGATTGAAATTTTTATCCATGGCTGATTTAAGCCGAAATTGGCGTATTCTTGACAGGGAAACTTACTTAGCTTTGTGGATAGTAACTTTCGCATTGTTAGGGTTTTATTTATTAGGAAAACTACGTTTTAAAGGAGATACACCTGTAGAGAAAATTACCGTTCCTCGTTTGTTTTTAGCCTTGATAACCTTTTCATTTGTCGTATATATGATACCCGGTTTATGGGGTGCACCCTTGAAAGCTTTATCGGGTTATGTTCCTCCGTTGACTACACAAGACTTTGATTTAGACCGCATGATAGTTGAAAATGCAGGAACTTCGACTGTAAAAATGAGTGATTTGCCGGCAGATAGAAAATATGCCGATATTTTAAAACTCCCGACAGGTTTTGAAGGTTTTTTCGATTTAGACGAAGCCAAAGCCTATGCTAAAAAAGTAAATAAACCCATATTTGTTGATTTTACGGGTAAAACCTGTGCCAATTGCCGCGAAATGGAATATTATGTTTGGAACAGCAATAGGGTTAAACCCATTTTACAAGATAAATACGTAATGGTAGCCTTGTATGT
>JAAYRN010000163.1 GCA_012518765.1 Bacteroidales bacterium | reverse complement strand
GATAATTTTATTAAAAAAACTGTTTCTGTAAACAGTAGTGAATCTTATGCTCTTAAAGCTAATAATACATACTTTATTTATGCTTTAAATAAGACTTATTCTAATACTACTATCAATATTTCTATCACAGTAGATGAAGCCAATGAAGACTTTGAAGTATTTATTTTAAATCCAGAAAACAACATCTTAAGCAGTTTGGGTAATTTTAATTCTGGAAGCTCTAGAAATATCAATTTGAATTCACTTTCTTTACTTGCTCGTCATGGAAATATTTACATATTAAGTAGAGAAAACGTCAATAATAATGACAACAATAACTCTAATATGTATCTTTTAATTCAAGCTGAAGATAGAGATGGAAAAAGTGATAATCTTATCACTAAGAACTCCTCAGAAAACATCTCTTATCTTAGTGGTATTAGAGAATGGGAATGGATAAGCTTTCATATAGATCATGGAAATAATCTAGTTATTCCACAAGCAGGAGAATATATCATAGAATATAAAGTATCTAGTAATGGTAGTGGAGCAATACTTCAATTAGAAGAAGGAGGAACAAACAATATTTTTGGTAATATAGAAGTTCCTAATACAGTAGGAGATAATCAATGGGAAATAATAAGACACACAGTTAATCTTCCTTCTGGAGATGTAAATATTGGAATTAAAGGCACAGGAGATATTAATACTACCTGGAATTTGGATTATTTTGTAGTGAAAAATTTAGAAGGAAATATCATAAAACATGTAGAAGCTGAAAATTATGGTGGAAAAAGTAATAATATCAATACAGCTGCTGCAACTGAAAACTATTCTTATGTAAGCGGTATGCAAGCTTGGGAATGGATGAGTTTTGAAAATGACAAAAGTAACTACATATATATTCCTAAAACAGGCTTATATTTAGTAGAATACAAAGTATCTAGCGAAGATGAAGGAGCTATATTACAAATAGAAAGAGGTGGGACTAACGAATCTTTTGGTCAAATAAATATTCCTAATACAGGAGGTGAAAACAATTGGGAAATTATTAGTCATATCATAGAACTTCCAGAAGGACTTATAGATATAGGCATCAAAGGATTAGGAAATGAAAATGTGATTTGGAACTTAGATTGGTTTGCTATATCAACTTATCAAGGAAATATAACTGTATCTTTAAATGAATATATCTTAGATAAAAAAGACAACTTTTCTATATTTCATAATTCAGACTTAGGAGAAAACATAAGTACTAATATTAATTTAACTCAAGCATCTCAAGTTCATATTAGCTTATACAATCTTTATGGAAAAAAAGAATGTAATTTATTAAATCAATTTTTAAATGAAGGAGAATATATACATCATTTTAATTTAAAAGAAAAACAAGGTGTATATATTATAAAATGTAAAATAAAAGAAGAAATATATACAAAAAAAATTATTTTAAAATTCGATACATTTCTCTAAATAATTTCATAACTTTAAAAAATTTGTATTATTTTTTTAAAATATAGTACACAATGGGTTATTTTAAGTTTTATTGTAAACTTAAAACATTAATTTATCATGAAAAAAATATTTTTGGTCTTCATGTTTTTATTGATAGTAAATCTGCTTTGGGCTGAATATTTTTCATTTGGTTTTTCAACGCCATACAATCAGGCTATCTATACTCATGAAGTAAACTTGTTTCATAGCTTTGAAGATGCAATGAAAGCAAATCCCGAAAATGTGATCGCATTAAAAGCTAATGCTTCAAGTAAAAATATATTGGAAATTAAGAATTTTCAAAATTTACGTTTCCTGGTGCTTGACGAAGGTTTTACTGCTAATAGTTTTTATTTGAACGATAGATCGCTAAATTCTTTTTTTGAAATATGCAATCAACTCCCTCATCTTGAATATCTTGCTATTAATGATGCTAAATTAATACCTTATATCAAAGAACCTGAAAAATTGAAAGGTCTTAAAATTTCAAAATTTGATCGGAATAGTTTTGAAACCATGATTCCAAAATTTAAAAGTCTTGAAATTTTAATAATTGATGATCAGCGAATTACTGTGCTTTCTCCATTCGTTGGCGGTATAACATCGTTGCGGCAAATAGAATTATATACCGAAAGTGTACCGGTACTTCCAGAATTAAATTCATTGCCTGAATTGTTGGTTGTCAGAATAAATACAGGAAAAATTAAAAATCTTCCAAAAACATTTGCCGAACTTAAATCAGTACGCTATTTCAACCTTACCGGATTGGTGGATTTCAAAGCTTTTCCATCCGAAATATTTGGAATGGAATCGTTGGAAGAATTGAGAATAGAATTGCGAAATGCAGATAAAATATCCGATGAAATAAGCAAACTTACACACTTAAAGTCATTGCATTTAATTGATTGTAACAAACTAAAAAAAATACCGCAAAGCATGGAATCTTTATCCAAATTTGAAAATCTGAGTATTAGCGGCTCTTACTATAGAATAGATGCAACTCCTCTGTTAAAATTGAAAAATGATTTTTCAATCACGCTGATAAGATGCAATAATTATGCCCATTTTGCGGAACAACTTCAAAATGCTCAAAATTTAAAAGAGTTTATAGTTCCTGCCAATATCTTGCCAGCTCACTTAAAAAAGATAGAACAATTTATTCCTCAAAATAAAATCAAAAAAATAAATCTTTAATCCATTAACTTTTAATTCATTAATTTTATGAAAAAAATTAAATTTCTTTTAGCAATAGTATGTTTACTGGCAACAACGACTGTGTTTTCCCAAGATTGGTCGGGATATCGCGTAGGAGAACTTTATCCGGGTTATATCATTAAAACCGATGGGACTAAAATTGAAGGCTATATCGAAGGACAATCACGTGGTGAAACACCGGCTAATTTAGCGCTTAAAAGCAACCAAACGCAGGTGATATTTTATAGCGACCCAAAAAATAAAAAATCGAAAGTTATTTACAAACCCACAGATTTGACAGAATACAAAATTGCTGAAAAAGTTTATCGCAGCATCAACTATAGCGGAGGATTAACAGCAAAACCTTTTCGTTTTATACTTCTTGCACAAGATGGCAGGATAGCAAAATATATGTACTACGAAAATGAAGGCAGCATTACATATCCAGATTGGAAAGAGAAAGAAGTTTTTCAAAAAGGCAATGAAAAACCGATTGAAATATCATCATTTGCCATTGGTTTCTCAAAAAAAATGAGCGCTTTGGTTGCCGATAACAAAGAATTAGCAGATAAAGTAGCCAACAAAGAAAAAGGCTATGGAATGTTGTCTATATATGAAATTATTCAAGAATATAACACTTGGTATGCAGCCCAAAATTCACCACAAGAATAAAATTGATATGAAACGAATTATTTTATTTACAATTTTTGTATTAGTGTTATTTTC
>JAAYRN010000162.1 GCA_012518765.1 Bacteroidales bacterium | reverse complement strand
GGCTTTCTTCGTTTTCAAAATTGAAAGAGAACATGGCTTTATCGCTTATAAACCAATTATCTTCTAAGACACGTCTACCCCATCGGCGGCGAAATTCTTGTTCGCCCAATTTGACTTGTGTCATGTTATAAAAATACCAATTGCTACGGCTACCACTACCTGATCTTTTGGTATTTTCCATCATTTTTGCTTTGTCTTCTTCGTCGGCAATACGTTCGGCTTCTCGCTCTTCATAGTCGGCAATTATCTTATCCAAATATTGGTCTAATTCCTGTTCGCTCATGGATGCCATGTGTTGCAAGCTATCTTGAGTTTTGATTATCAATAAATTTCCAACCAATGATTTCAATATTGCAGCTCGGTTTCGGATTTGGCTATAATTGGGAAAGTTTTCGGGAATAATATTTAATACTGTATCGTAATATATTTGTGATTCAATAAATTGAGAATTATTGAAATAGAGTTCTGCTAATTCGATAGCCGAAACTGTTTTTTGATATTTATTGCTGATACTCCAAAATACGGAAGCCTCTAAGTTGCGTATGGCGGCAAGGGTGTCTTCTTTTTCAAAATCAAGTTTTGCCAACACATAGAAAATTTGGTCTTTATATTCCTCATTTCTAATATCTTTTATCATTTTCTTCAACTTAGACTTCGAGTCATATTTCGATTCTTTTTGACAAAGCATCATGTTTAAAGCAGCATTAAATTCCATTTCATAAATGGGATTTCGCTTAATAACTTTTTTATAGCGTTTTGCGGCTTCGTCATATTGTTCTAACTCTTGATATAATTGACCTAAAATAAAAATAACACGAGTTTTAAAGTCTTTTTTTATAAAAGTAACTTTTTCTAATTCAGACAAATGGATAATAGCTGCGTCGTATTCTTCTTGGCGTATAAATCTATCTGCCATAACAGCATGCCAATGTTGTTTGTATTTTTTATTTTTATGCGTTGATATGGCGTGGCGTATTTGTTCTAAATTTTCTTCTGCATCTTCTATCCTATTGAGTTGCAAGTTAGTTTTAGATCTCCATGTAAAAGCATCAGCCCATACATTTCCATTGGTATGAGTATTCATTATGTAAGAAAATACCCTCAAGGCATCGTAATAATCTTGACGATAAAAATAAGCCTGCCCCATAAGTAAATAAGTGTCATCTATGGGTTTACAATGTTCTACACCTTTTATGAGCATGGAATGTTTAGCAATGGCTTTGGAACATTTTTCTATCGTCCTATCCCACTGGGGAGAATAAGAAAGTGCTACTGTTTTATCGGGATATACGTATACGGGTAACATATCGGTATAATTGTCTCGAGTTTGTTTACTTAGAGCATCTTTAGCTTCCTTAAAACTCTCATTACCATTAAAATAAATATTATATCTGGTAGTTATACCGTGATAGGCTCTGTTTGCAAATGTATTTTTCTTTGTAGAACAAGCGAACAAAAACAACATACTTGTTAGAGAAAAAACAACAAGAATTATATATTTTACTTTATTGTATATCAACACTTAATGAGATTTCAATATTTTATTTCATGTTTCTTTATAACGTAGCTTGTTATGTTTTATTTTAAAGTCAAATTCATTCCTTTTATTTTGTATTCGTTTAATAGTTTAATAGTCTAAAAAATATGATTTTTATGGAGAAATATATTGCTTTTATATTAGTTTTTGTAAGGACTTTAAAATATTACTTTCTACACGTTCTAAAACATTGGAAGTATTTATTTTTACAAATTTTTCACCTGTTATGCGTTCGTAAAGTTCGATGTATCGATTTGAAATACTTTCTACTATTTCCTTGGTCATTTCGGGAGTAGATTGTCCTTCTTTGCCTTGAAAACCATTCTCCATCAACCATTCACGCACAAACTCTTTTGACAATTGATGTTGTTGTTCGCCTTTATCATATCGTTCTTGATATCCATCGGCATAGAAATAACGCGAAGAATCGGGGGTGTGAATTTCGTCAATCAAATAAATTTTTCCATCTTTTTTTCCAAATTCATATTTGGTATCCACCAAAATAAGCCCTTGTTTCATAGCTATTTCACTTCCTCTTTGAAACAACCGATAGGTATAGTCTTCCAATTGGCTATATTCTT
>JAAYRN010000161.1 GCA_012518765.1 Bacteroidales bacterium | reverse complement strand
TCAACCATCGAATTATTTGCCAATCGCCTCTAACCCAGCGATGATGACGTTTGGCATCGTCTAAATAATTAGATGGGCTATCATCAAATAATTCCACATCGTTAATCAAACCGCAACGCAAATAATTGCCTTCCAACAAATCATGACTAAGGATAAGATTTTGAGGAAAAGTACCCGATAGTATTTGTTGAAAAACCTTTAAGTTATAAATTCCTTTTCCTACAAAACTTCCTTCGTTAAATGTATCTTGATATAACTCATAAGAAGCTGTTGTATAAACATCTAATCCTCCTAATCCTGAAAATAATTGAGCATATTTTGATTTATTTGTAACTTCAATATCTACATTAATACGAGGCTGCATAATGGCATAACCCGAAATAACTTTCCGTTTATCTTCAGACAATACGGGCTGATTCATAGGATGTGCTATAGCTCCAATAAGCTGAAATGCAGAATATAATACCAATTGCGTATCCGTATCCAATGTAATAATATAGGTAATGGGCTTATCGAAATTATCTAAGGTTTGACATTGAAAAAGTTCTTGCTTTTTTTCATCCGAAAAATTACCCAAAACCAAATCGTTAAAATGTAAAATAGCTCCTCGTTTTCGTTCAAATCCTAAATAACAACCTTCGCCCTCGCTATAAAAACGCTGACGATACACAAAATTAAAAATATTCTTATTGTATTTTTCATTTAACTTCTTCACTTTACTCAAGCCCGCTTCTATAACTTCCGCATCAAAATCCGTATGTTTTGTAGATTCAGAAGAGCAATCTCCGAGTAATGTAAAATACAGATTATCAGAATAATTTGAAAGATAATATACTTCCAATTTATCAAACATCTGAGTAATCTTTTCTTTATCCTTTACAATGGTAGGTATAATTACCATGGTACTATATTCCTCTGGAATATCTTTTTCAAACTTGAGTTTTAATGTACTATGAGGCTTGTGTAAGTATTGCAACAACTGATTAAAAAGCTCTATAACAAACTGACTTATAGGAACTATCAATAAAATAAAAGCGATATATCCCATAAAAACAGAAAGCAAAGCCGACAAAATAAGAGTAGAAAAAGTTACAATCAACATGTAAGCATAAGCTCTTTCTTTGTATTTTTTAGGTTTAAACAATACCCAACCTACATGATGATTTGAATTGTCTGCCTCTTCGATAAGGTTTAAAGCATATTGATATTCACTTATTTGTAATTTTTTAGCCTCGCGAATTATTTTAGTTCTATAATTATTCTTATTGTTTTCGTACATGTGGGAATACATGGCAGCCTTTTCCGACATGAGGGTTTGTTCGGTAAAACTTATTCGAGTATATAATTCTGATACTTCGAGTTTTGTGATTTTTTTGAAGGAAACAAATAAATTAGATATTAAAATATTGTTTTCTGCCGACTCATCTATTTCACGCTGAACTAAATCTGATATTTGTGTATTGTATTGCGTTAAAATATGTTGAAGAAATAAATTTAATTTTTCAGGAACTTCATCAAAAGTATTGAAAAAATTATTTAGCAATTGGTCTAAATAATAAGGATTTTTGATTATTTTTTCATCGTTTTGGAAGGCTTTTTCCAACAATGAAAAATTACCCGAATTTATTATTTCTTCTTTGATAGCAGCAAAAAACTGCTCTGCTTTTGATTTTTCTTCTAATTTTATTTTTAATTCTTCCGATAAACTACTGATTTTTTCTATAACAATCAGTTTCAACAAAATAAACAAGAAATTAATTTCAGCATACGAAAAATAATCACTGTTTTTTTGTTGAAAATCAATTAAACTTTTAAAAATAACTTCGTTATCAATCTGAAAATTTAATTGTTCTAATTCAACATACAGTAAATCATGCAAAAGTAACTTACGCTTCGACTTGATTTTAACAATTTCCTTTGACCGTAATTCTTCTTTTAAAGTCTTTTTTTGTTCGCTTATTAAATAATAATTATCTAAAATCCATTCGTTGGTACTACCAACTATTTTTTTTCTCGAAGTTTTGTCTACTAATATTTTATAATATTTGGTAATTGTTTCTACATTCGAAACAAAGTCTTTGTATGCTATATTTCGCATAAATTAATTTTTAAATTTATAATTTTCAATTAAAACCCAATCCCAGCCCAGAACTAAAATACATTAATTTTTTTTATTTCTCTCGCATGCAAAGATATAAAATAAAATTCTATAATTTTATTTCCATACACATTTAAATTGTATGTATCTTTGCACAACAATATAAAACTTATGTTCTATGGAAACTAAACGCCAACAAAAAGTAGCACGTTTGTTACAAAAAGAATTAGCAGAAATATTTCAAAACGAAACACATTTAACAAGCAACCAAGACTTGATTACTGTAACACAAGTAAATATATCTAAAGATTTATCAGTAGTTAGGGTGTTTTTGAGCATCTTTTCAACAAAAGATAAAATGCTGACACTGAACCTTATAAATGACAAGAAAAAAGAAATACGTTTTAAATTAGGACAACGCATTAAAAATCAATTACGTGCAGTTCCCGAACTTATATTTTACCTTGACGACACCTTAGACCACTTGGAAAACATCGATAATTTATTGAAAAAGTGAAAACTCCTTTTTTTATAGCCATTAGGTACCTTTTTTCTAAAAAGTCGCATACACTTATTAACGTCATTTCTATTGTTTCCTTAATCAGTGTGGTTGTTTGTACGGGAGCTTTGTTTATTGTTCTTTCTATTTTTAATGGCTTACAAAACTATGTTTCTCAAAACTTTAACTCTTTCAATGCCGATTTAGAAATAACTCCTACCCAAGGGAAAACCTTTGTTCTTTCCGAAAAACAAATCAAGGAGATTAAACAAATAAAAGGAGTTCGTTACACTTCGGAAGTTATTTCCGATGTAGCTGTAGCCAGTTTTGACGACAGGCAATTTATTGTAAAAATCAAAGGAGTTGCTCCCGATTATCATCGACTTAAACAAATTGATACTATGGTTTATAGTGGTAATTTTATGTTACAATTGGGTGATAATTATTTTGCTGTATTGGGTGCAGGAGTTGCCAATCGCCTAAAAAGCAGCGTTTCATCCATGATTAACAATGCTTTAACTATTTATTATCCCAATCGAACTAAAAAATTTAATCCCGCAAATCCGTCTCAAAATATAACAACTCAACGTATTACACCTTTCGGAGAGTTTATTTCTGGAACAGCCTACGATGCATCTTATATATTTGTTCCCATCGATTTTGCTCGACTTTTAATGGATTATCCCCAACAAATTTCTTCCTTTGAAATAGGTATTGATCCAAAATTTTCATCAAAAGCCATTGTAAAAGAAATTAATACCGTAATAGGAAATAATTTTTATGTAAAAAATGCCTATCAGCAAGAAGAGGATTTATACAAAGTAATGCAATCCGAAAAATTAGCTATTTACTTTATTTTATCCTTTATTTTTTTAGTAGCATCCTTTAATATTATCGGAATGATTAGCATTTTAATTTTAGATAAACAAAAGGACATCAATGTCTTATACAGTTTTGGAGCTAATAACACCCTGATAAAACAAATTTTTATGCTCGAAGGAATATTAATCACATTTTTTGGAGCTATCTTAGGATTAATAATCGGAGGTATATTTTGTTGGCTACAATCTACCTTTCACCTCATCCAAT
>JAAYRN010000160.1 GCA_012518765.1 Bacteroidales bacterium | reverse complement strand
CTAAATTATATATATAATGGAATCAACAAATTACAAATTCAGTTTATTTATAATAGGTGTTTTATATTTTGTATTTGGCTTTGTTACTTGGCTCAATGGAACATTAATCCCTTTTTTGAAAATAGCTTGTCAGTTAAGCGATTTTTTAGCCTATTTTGTTACTTTTGCTTTTTATATTTCCTACTTTGTCATGGCACTGCCCTCTTCTGCTATATTAGAAAAAATAGGATTTAAAAATGGCATAGCTACGGGTTTGTTTGTTATGGCATTGGGAGCATTTTTATTTATTCCCGCTGCCTATCAACGCTCGTATATTTTGTTTTTAGTTGGCTTGTTTATATTAGGAGCAGGACTTGCGTTGATGCAAACGGCTGTAAATCCCTATGTAACCATTTTAGGACCCATCGAAAGTGCAGCTAAACGCATTAGTATCATGGGAATATGTAATAAATTTGCGGGAATTTTAGCTCCGCTTATTTTGGCTGCTCTACTTTTCTCAGGAACAGAATACTTGGTGCAAAAAATAGACCACACCGTAGATATGGTTGCAAAAAATCAATTGCTTGATTCTTTGGCTTTACAATTAGTTACTCCCTACATTATCATGTCTATTATATTGGTATTGTTAGGTTTTCTGATTCGTTTTACACATTTACCCGAAATAGATAAAGAAGAAACTAAAGCGGATACAACACAAAAATCTATTTGGCAGTATCCTTATATGTGGTTTGGTGTTATTGCTTTGTTTTTTTATGTTGGAGTAGAAGTGATAGCCGCCGATACGGTAATTCAATACGGAAAATCGCTTGGAATAGGCGTTGAGTCGGCTAAGTATTTTACAAGTTTAACTTTGATTTCCATGGTTATAGGATATTTTATTGGAGTAGCTTTGATTCCAAGATTTATATCCCAGCGTGTAGCCCTGATAGGCTGTGGTATATTGGGTATTGTATTGGTTTTGTTTGCTCTTTTCGTTTCCAAAGAAGCTGTGTATAGTTTTATGTTTTTAGACATTACAAGTTTTAAGGTTATTCAAATGCAAATTCCTTATACCGTCCTTTTTATCACTTTGTTGGGATTGGCTAATTCTTTGGTTTGGCCCGCCATTTGGCCCTTAGCTTTAGAAGGAGTAGGCGGACATGCTAAGAAAGCATCGGCTTTTTTGATTATGGCAATAGCCGGTGGAGCTTTATTACCATTAGTTTATGGAAAAATGGCGGACACCATAGGTACACAACATGCTTATTGGATAGCTATCCCTTGTTATTTAATTATTTTATGGTATGCGTTGTTTGGTTATCGAATTGGAAAAATAAATAAAATATGAAACGACAAAAAGTAGATTTGGCATAGTAATTGCAATCTATTAAGCAAAATTCATTTTACTATTTTTGTGAAAATACCCGCTCTCTTCCCCGAGCGGTATTTTCGTTTATAGACCCTTAGTGAATCCGAAAATATAAGACAAAAGACTTGAGACTGAGGCTAAAAGACATGAGTCAGAAGTCAGAGGAGTTGAAACTAAAGCAAAAAATCATTTTTTTTACTAAAAAAACACCAAGATAACACAGAGAAATTCATTTTTATCGCTTTATAGCTTTTTGTAATTTTGAGTTTAGATTATACTTATTCAAGATTATAAACAATCTTAGATACAAGTACTTTTACAGTCTTCTATTTCTAAGGTAGCGTGTTGTATGCCTAAATTGGCAAGTTTTTATTTGATACTTGCTTTCACACTTTCCATACGAGATATGTCATTTATACCTGACCACTAACGGTAGGCGACTTGACGCAGGGCGGGGGAATACAAGTGTTCGCGCGGGCGCGAACACTTGAAAATCCGACAGGATTTTCTGCGGGGATATACCCCGCCTTGAGCCAAACCGCTTGTTAGCAGCATCCATTTTTATCAATGCCAACCTCGCAATACACAATTACAAATAATGCGGAAAAATAATACAGATAGTTTTTAGTAATTTCTCGCCATAAATTCAATGTTGGAATATCCCCCAATATATGATTAAGACCGCTGCTATTACTAACCCTATTATTTTCAAAGTTTTATTTTTTATTGACAATGGAATAAGAATGAAAGTAAGATTTTGGATTAACCATAATGTACCTTGTACATACCTCCAAACTCCTTCATACCAATAACCAACAAACTTTTGAATAGCAAAT
>JAAYRN010000159.1 GCA_012518765.1 Bacteroidales bacterium | reverse complement strand
TTCAAAGGCTTCTTCTTCTTTGGTAATACGCTCAGGATTCGTTTGTTGACACAACTCCCATTGTTGGTAATAGCGTTCATCGTCTCTGTATCTGGCTCGTTGGTCGTGTAGGGTAGTTTTACTGTCGTAAATAATCATTTTCTTGGGGTCGGCTCCATCGGTTATCAGCAAGCGAGCAATGCACGTATTGGCAGCACCAGCTCCGTATAAGACTATTTTACAGTCTTCTAATTTTTTATCGGCTAATTTCAACGCATTTATCAATGCGGCTAAGGTAACGCAGGCGGTACCTTGTGCATCGTCGTGCCAAACGGGTATATCGCATTCTTCTCTCAACACATCCAATACTTTATAGCAATTGGGATGGGAAATATCTTCCAAATTAACCGCTCCAAAACTGGGTTGCAGCATTTTTACAAAATCTATGATTTTATCGGCATTGGGTTCGTCGTTTTTGTCTCTGTTATCTATACACAAAGCCGTGGCATCTACATCACCTAAGTATTTCATTAACATTGCTTTTCCTTCCATTACGCCCAATCCTCCTGGAGGCGTACAGTCGCCATCGCCCAATACGCGTGTACTATCGCTCACAATAGCCACCAAATTACCGCGATTACTCAACTGAAAAGATGTATCGTTGTTGTCGCGTATACTTGTCGAAACTTCGGAAACACCCGGAGTGTACCACACATTAAACCAGTTGATTCCTTCAACAGGAACTTTTAAAAAAGTTTGCATTTTACCTTTGTAAAATGCGTGAGCATACGAGGACATTTTTTTATAAAACAAAGTTTTACATTTGGCTTTTTGTTCTGCCGTGAAATCGTTGGGAAACAAGGATTCTAAATTACTTAAATCTTTTTTTAGTGTATTCATAATCTAATAATATTATCTTAAAATGACGTTCAATACTTCTAAGGATTTCAATCCTTTTATATTACTTATGTGCATGGTATAATACGACAATATGGATTGTAATATTTTGTTTCTCAAATGATAAGGAGGTTTTAATTCCTTGTCGTTGGAAAACAGTTCTTGTTTGAGTAAAATATGTATCCATGCACTTATTTCGGTTTCGGCAGGATTGGAGCCGTTATCGTCGAAACAAGCAGTTTGATAGTTGAATGTTTTATATTTTTCGGAATAATTATTTTCGGGAAAACAGCCAAAATACTTGGTTAAATGCAGTAAAAAACGCAGGTGAAAATCGGGCGAAAATTCTTTATGTTGAAAATTTACCAAAGAGTTTTCTATGTATAAATACATATCTTCGTCGCAACCGCATTGACAAAGTATTTTTAATAACACTTCGTTTAAAAACTGTACAACACTGGATTTCAACACATCAAATTCATAAGGATTGCTCGTGTGTATAAGTCGTACTTCTTTTATATACTCCAAAGATACGTTGTTTTTTTGTTCTGCTACCAACTCTACCACAGACATGGGATGCAGGCTTAGCGAGTGTTTTTTTCTGTTTTTTTGCAAGGAAAAATAATGCATATAAGACTTGTAGCCATATTCCGAAGTAAATATATGCACTATCATTTTATGGTCGGTGTGCATGATTTTATTCAGAACGATTCCTCTTGTTTTATATAGCATTTTTACGGTAATATTTTCGTTTTTTTTGCAAGTTATTATTCGTTATAGTTGTCTTCTTCAAATTGTTTATGGGTAGAGTACTCCCTCCATTTGTCGATTACATTTTGCATATCTTCGGGTAAATCGGAGTTAAAATACATGATTTCTTCAGTAGTAGGATGTATGAATTTTAATATTTTAGCATGTAAACCTTGACGTGGCATTAGTTTAAAACAGTTTTTTACAAATTGCTTGTATTTGCTGTAAATGGTTCCTTTTAATATCTTATTCCCTCCGTATACATAATCGTTAAACAAGGGATGTCCAATGTGTTTCATGTGAATACGTATTTGGTGGGTTCGTCCTGTTTCCAATTGACATTCTACCAAAGTAACATAGCCAAATCGTTCCAATACCTTCCAATGTGTAATGGCATATTTTCCTTTATCGGAATCGAAAAACACCCTCATTACTCTCCTATCCGCCTCACTCCTACCCACATAACTTTCTATAGTTCCTTGGTCTTCTTTCATATCGCCCCACACAAGTGCATGGTATTTTCGCTCTATGGTTTTATAGTAAAATTGAGAGGCTAATTTAGCTTGTGCGTACTCATTTTTGGCTACAATCATAATCCCCGAAGTGTCTTTATCAATACGATGTACCAAAAAGGGATTTTGTATGCTTCCGTCTTCTTTTCTATTTCCGCCAAAATGATAACTCAGTGCATTGACCAAAGTTCCGGTATAATTTCCATAGGCTGGATGTACCACCATACCGGGTTTTTTATTGACAATTACCAAATCGTCATCTTCGTATACTATATCGATGGGAATGTCTTCGGGAATAACTTCAAACTCTTTGGGTGGCTGCGACATAAGCACCGAAACCGTATCCAAAGGTTTCACCTTATAGTTGGGTTTTTCGGCAATACCGTTTACGAGAATATTGCCTGCTTTGGCGGCTTGTTGTATTTTGTTACGAGATACATTTTCGATATGTCCGTATAAATATTTATCTATACGCAACAAAGATTGCCCTTTGTCAACCACAAAATTATAATGTTCGTACATCTCATCGGCTCCCTCAGAAGTTTCTTTTTCTTGATTTTCTGTGGTTTCGTCAGCCTTTGATAGTTCTTCTTCCTTGTTTTTTGGTTTTTTCATTTAGCGTTTAATCCTAAATATTTATTTCCCTGTAAATTTAGAACCTAACATACGCAAGCGAATGCTATGTATGATTTTTTTTGTGTATAAGGGAAAATCGGCTTTCATCATCCAATCGTAGTAATTAGGTTCCATGGCAAAAACTTGTTCTACTGTTTTTCCTTTGTGTTTTCCAAAATTAAACACTTCCCTATCTTGTTCGTCAAAAACGATGTGTCCCACCAAATCGACATTACGCCCTGTGGTTGAAAAATTAGCTAAATCGCTGACACTGTTTTTTATAGGATACGTTTCATTGTCGTCTTCGTCTATATAAGGCGTATCTTTGTAAAAATCAAGTTGAGACAAAAGCACCTTGTAAGTTGCCACGGTATCGGCTTCGGCACTGTGAGCATTTTCAAGGGTTTCGCCACAGTAAAATTTATATGCTGCCCTTAAATTACGCGGTTCCATACGGTGGAATATATTCTGAACATCCACAACTTGTACCCCACGCAAATCAAAATCTTGTCCTACTCTTAAAAACTCTTCAACTAAAAGTGGTAAATCAAATTTCAATAAGTTATAGCCTGCCATATCGCATCCTTTCATAAAACTACTGATAGCAGGTGCAATTTGTTCAAAATGCGGTTTATCAGCTACATCCTTATCGTATATTCCGTGTATTTTCGATACTTCGGAGGGTATGGGCACACCCGGATTTATCAATTCAGTACGAATTTCAGTGCTGCCATCGGGCATTACTTTCAGCATGGATATTTCTACAATTTTATCAACTCCTACGTTAACTCCTGTAGTTTCTAAATCAAAAAACACCAAAGGGCGGCTTAAATTAAGTTTCATTTTCGTTTTCTTTTTTTTGAATTGCAAAAATAGTAAAAAATACTACACTGCAAAGGGTTTTTAAGTGTTTTATTTAAGTCTTATGCGTCATATTAAGTTTATTTTAAATACGTAGAAATGTAAAAACAATCAAAATTAAAGTAAAAAAACAAAAACTGCATCGTTTTATAAAACTAATTTTAGTATTTTTGTCTTTTCATATCAATTAAATAATTCCTTATCAATGGAAACACGTTATATATTTGTAACAGGGGGAGTTGCCTCATCTTTGGGTAAAGGTATCGTTTCGTCTTCCTTGGCTGCTTTATTGAAAGCCAGAGGGTATAGCGTAACTATTCAAAAGTTAGATCCTTATATCAACATAGACCCCGGCACACTCAATCCCTATGAGCATGGCGAATGTTATGTAACCGAAGATGGTGCTGAAACAGACTTAGACTTAGGGCATTACGAGCGTTTCCTCAATATACCAACCTCACAAGTAAACAATATTACTACGGGTAGAGTGTATAAGGATGTTATTGAAAAAGAGCGTAGAGGCGATTTCTTGGGACAAACCGTACAAGTGATTCCACACATTACCGACGAAATACAAAGACATATTAAATTATTGGGTGATAGTGGCAATTACGATTTTGTAATCATAGAAATAGGCGGAACCGTAGGCGACATTGAATCCTTCCCATTTATAGAGGCTATTCGTCAGTTAAATTGGGAGTTAGGAAAAAAAAGTGTAACCATTCATTTGACGTTAGTTCCTTATTTAAAAACTACCGGTGAGCTCAAAACCAAACCCACTCAACACTCCGTAAAAACATTGTTGGAACAAGGAGTTCAACCCGATATTATCGTTTGCCGTACCGAACACGACCTAAACGATGCCCTACGCAGAAAAATCGCCCTATTTTGCAACGTACAACCCTCTTGTGTGATTCAATCCATTGATGTTGAATCTATTTACGAAGTTCCCTTGCTAATGCAAAAAGAAGGTTTAGACAGGGAAGTTCTGCGTTTGATACAAATACCCACTACACAAGAAGCCAATTTAGATTATTGGAAGGATTTTTTACATAAACTCAAATTTCCAAAAAGCAATGTTACCATAGGATTGGTAGGAAAATACGTAGAATTACACGATGCTTATAAATCCATTGGCGAATCGTTTATACACGGAGGTGTAGCCAATGAATGCAAAGTAAAATTAGAATACATTCATTCTGAGGGAATCAATGAATCAAATGTAGATAATAAATTAAAACATTTACATGCTATCTTAGTCGCTCCCGGTTTTGGCGAAAGAGGCATTGACGGCAAAATTATATCCATCCGCTACGCCCGCGAAAACAAAATACCTTTCTTAGGAATTTGCTTAGGCATGCAATGTGCTGTGGTTGAATTTGCTCGCAATGTATTAACATACAAAGATGCACACTCTACCGAAGTAAATCCTAAAACAGCATTTCCTGTAATAGATTTGATGGACGACAAAGATAACATACCCAAAACCGGTGGAACC
>JAAYRN010000158.1 GCA_012518765.1 Bacteroidales bacterium | reverse complement strand
TTGTTGTTATAGTTTAACTTTTAACCGCAGAGTGCACAAAGAATATACGCGAAGTACGCGAAGAATGATTGTGTTTTATTTTCAAAAAACCATATTTTTATAGAACATTGTGTTTTTGCTATATATCACAATCCGTTAGGATTGCATCGCTCGGTAGAAGTTTAATGTTTCCCTTTTTTCACATTCCTAATGGAATATTTTTGGGAAAAAGCGTGTGTATTATTTATTATGTACATTTGATAACTCGTTGTTAATAAATGCTTCTAATTTCGATTTATCAGGCAACTGCAATTGACATTCACTTACAAAAACATCTAAGTCGCTGTAAGCAAGCGCATTCCCGACTATTATTTGAAAGCCCTTCGCATTTCCATTTTACAAATACAATTACTTTAAAAGTTTTTTTAGTTTTTTCTTTTTAAAAATATTTTTTTCATACTGTTCAACATAATCAAAAGCTGTTTGCCCTTGACTATCTATAATATTTTTATCAATACCAAAATTCAATAGTAATTTTACTTTTTTTACGGAGTGTTTACTTAGCACTACATTATGCAACAAAGTTCTTTGTAAATCTCCATACTTCATATTTATATCTGATTTAAAATCCTGCATTGCCCACTCGCAAATTGAATACTCTCTTTCATTAAAAAGAATATACAAATAATTTATGTCTGAATCTATCTTATACAGAGAACATCCTTTATCCAAAAAATATTCAATAATTTTTTTTGAACACCTACGACAAGCTACTGAAAAAGGCAAATCATTATCAAATTCATGATTAGACAATATAGATTGTCTTTCAATAAAAGACATCATAATTAAGTCACTATTCTTTACTGCCTCAATAAAAGCATTTTTATATATATACAATGTATCAGAAAAATGGTCAAAAACTATATCAAATTGTTTTTGTACTTTTATAGTATCTCCTTTTTTAATAAGTTTTTGAATTTTTATCCATTCTGAATGTTCCCAAAATTCTTTTGTTGCCTGACAATAACAAGAAACAGTTAATACAAAAACAAAAAATATTGAAAAAATTACTCTCATAATATTTAAAAATTCAAATCAATTATAATACCTGGTATTTGAATACTGTTATCAACAGGATGATAATATTGTTTTGCTTTAATCCTTTCCCATCCGATATGGTCACCAACTGTTCCTCCTCCTTTAGGAATATATTTATACCCCGTTTTACTGCCTGGGAAAAGCAAATATCCAATGGCGACTTGATTTCCAGACATTCTATTTCCTTCTGAATAATTCAAATCCTTATAAGAGAAAAACCAATCTCCTAACTTTCCTCGAGAATTTGGATTTCCATGAGTATGAAACCAAGCTTCACTATATTTTGCACCTTTAATTCTTGAAGGAGTAACGCCATATTTTCCTCCAATTTTCGGTTTAGTATATACTAAAAAAACTCCTTTATTATCTTTTCCTTTGTATAAAGTTGAACCATATTCTTTATTATTATCATATGATTCTTGTGCATAGTTTCCTTTCCAATCAGCAGCAGCCACATCCATTGCTTGATCGTAAGATTTTGTATTACCTTCTTCAAAATAAAACTTTGCTCCAGGTCCTGTAGTTGCATCGGTTGCAATTTTATTTCCGGGATATTCGCTGTTTTCATATCCACTTTGTTCTAATAAATTCTCAACTAACACAGAGATATTATTAGTTGCATATTTCGCAATATTTTCGAGGTTTCTATAAAATAATCCATATTTATCACCCTTACCACCTAAACCTGTTTCCGCACCGGAAATACCTCCGTAACTCATGCCATTATACTCAATAAAAAACACGGGGTTGTTTCCACTAAAATGATAGGGAGATAGTGTGTGATATGTTTCTGCCATGGCATCAACATTATGCCACCTGCCAAGTGCGGGATTGTAAAACCGTGCCCCGTAATCTATCCAATTAACATGCGTGTGAAATTCTTTACCATTAAACCCAAAGTTTTGGTTTTCGCCTTGCCCTTGTGTTTCGGTGGGTTGGGCTTGTTGGTGTTCTAAGCCAAAGGGGTAATAATCGGTAGCGATTTGGTATATATTTGCTCGGTTATGGGTTTGCATTAATTGTATATTTTTTGAAGTGTAAATATAGGTTTTTTGTGGAAGTTTTATAGTTTTAGTATGGCTTATTTGGTTTTCAAAGAGTTATTTTACTTCTAAAAGTACCTAAAAGGAATTAAAAAAAGAAAAAAGATTGTTGTTATAGTTTAACTTTTAACCGCAGAGTGCACAAAGAATGTACGCAAAGTACGCGAAGAATGATTGTGTTTTATTTTCAAAAACCATATTTTTATAGAACATTGTGTTTTTGCTATATATCGCAATCCGTTAGGAATGATTAAAAAACCATACTTTGAAACAACAATTATGCGGATAGACCGCACACTCAACTAAGGAATCGTAA
>JAAYRN010000157.1 GCA_012518765.1 Bacteroidales bacterium | reverse complement strand
ACAAGCAGCGATTGGCATCTAAGAGGTAAGGTTGTTTTAAAGCATTTGTTGGACAGGCGTTTATACATTTGTTGCAACTCCCACAATCTACTCCCGAAAAAGGAGAGTCGCTTTGTAGTTCGACTGTGGTAAAAATTTCTCCAATAAAAAACTGTGAGCCTTTGGGGGTGATTAACAAGGTGTTTTTCCCAATCCATCCCAAGCCTGCTTGAGCTGCAAAGGCTTTTTCAAATATGGGTGCCGTATCTACAAAGCTGCGGGTGTGGGCTTGGGGAAAAAGAGAAACAAGGTATTGGCTTAGTTTATCTAATTTTTCTTTTATAACTATATGATAATCTTTTCCTAAAGCATATTGTACAAAAGAATAATTTGATTTTTTTTGAGATAGATACGTTGGATTTTGATAGTTTAATAGTACAACGATTACGCTTTTAAGTCCATCGAATAGCAGGGCTGGTTTTTTTCGTTTTTCGCCATGCTGGGTCATAAAGTTCATCTGAGCGTGATAATTATTTTCAATCCACGCAGTTAAGGCATTGCTTTCCTTATCGAATACAGGAACGGAGGTAATGCCACAAGCATGAAAACCAAGACTAAGGGCTTTTTCCTTTATCCGTTGTTCGTTGGTGATTTGCATTAAAATTCTAAAGATTTATATTTTCGAGGAATTTTAAAATAAGTAGGTCCTGGAGTATTTATTTTTGGGTTTTTATAGGTAAATGAAACATTTATTTTTTGTGTTTCTAAATTTACCTCCATTGCCAAAGGCATGCGAAGACTTGAAGCAATGTTTGTAAAATCGGTGTAATTTACAGTTAATGTATGCTGTGATGATTTTTCAACTATGTGATTTTCAATAATTCTATCGTTATCATTTAATATTATTCGCTGATTAAGACGCAAGGATGATTGTTTGTGTTTTCTGTTTTCGTCTTGTAAAATAATGTTACTCTCAGCTGTTGTAGTTGAAAATTTATTTTCAAAATTCTTAAAATCGGCGTTCATCAACAGGGATTGAAGTATGAAAAAATCAATGGGAAAACCCAATAATTTATGAATAATGGAATAAGTTCCCATGTAGTAAGTAGAGTTTAAATGATTGATATACTTTACACTATCGGGAGTTAATACGATGCGTCCTAATTCTATTGCCATTTTATTGGCATTGATGTAAATAATGCTATCTTTTTTGATAACTATAAAAAGATTGAGCGAAGTAATTGGTTGTTGTTTTTCGGTATTTACTATCGATGCGCTGGCACGAGAGGAGTACCACTCATAATCCAATTCAGCTATAGAAATTTGAGAACTTGGGTCTTCTTTGATTGTTTCTTTTTTTTCAGATATTTCTGATTGTGTTTTGCTTACAGGTTTAAATATTTGACAAGAAACAAATAATACCAAAGCCAAGAAAAGCAATAAGGGTTTTTTCATTGTATTTAATATGATGTAATGCGTTCTACTTTTTTAATTCCTTCTATGGTTTTTAATTTTTCGATTAACTTATTCAGAAAATCTACGTTGTGAATATAAAGCATAATCGTTCCTTCAAAAATCCCTTCGCTCGACTCAAAATTCATGGATCGACAATTTACTTTAAAATCCTGATAAATAACCCCAGTTATGTTGTTTACCAATCCTTTATAATCAAATCCTTTGATTTTCACTCCAGCTAAAAAGTCTACATTTTTTTCATCGTTTCTCCATTTAGCTTTTACAATTTTATCTCCTTTTCGTGCCATGAGTTGTATGGCTACGCTACAATTGGTGCGATGTACTTCAATTTCATCGTCTGAAATCATTACCCCTATTACGGAATCGCCAGCTATGGGATTGCAACAGGTAGCTATTGTTTGCTTGATTGTACTTACCCTTTCGCCTAAGAGTTTAGGATTGTTTGATAATCTTCGGCGTATGAGGGTGTCGACTGATAAAATGTATCTTAGTTTCAGCAGAAATGCCCACAAAGGTCTGATTTTGTTTTTCATTCTGAAAATAAAAGCATAGGGCGAAAAACATTGTCTTACTTTTACCATAGGAATGGTGGCGTTGTAGATTCCGAGATAAAGTTCATCTCTATCTTCGCAATCATTGAAAACCATAAGTTTATTTAAGGATACTTTGTTGAAATCTACTTTAATTTCATCCATATATTCTTTTAGCATATTCCTTCCTTTGGCTATTTTTTCTCCTTTTTGTTTTAGCAAAGCCTGTGTAATGTGTTCGATAGCCTTGGAAGTAGCAGCCAAACCCAACCATTCTTCGTGTACTTTTTGTTTACTTGATGTGATGATTTCTACTTGATTTCCTGTTTTTAACACCTGAGATGGAGGGGCTAATTTATTATTTATTTTAGCTCCTATGCAATGGTTTCCCAATTCGGGGCTGATGTCGTAAGCAAAATCAATTACTTTTGAGTTTTCGGGTAGGGTTCGCACTTCTCCTTTGGGGGTAAAAACAAATATTTCTTTGGCATATAAATTCATTTTCATGCCTGAAACAAGGTCTGAAGAAGACAATTCTTGTTGATTTTGAAGCAATTGTTTTACTTTTGCCAACCAACTTTCTACGCCTTGTTCGTAATTTGTTTTTCCATCTTCTTTGTAAGTCCAGTGTGCAGCTAATCCATTTTCGGCTATAACATCCATTTGTCGCGAACGGATTTGCACCTCTACCCATTTTCCCGTATGGCTCATTACGGTGGTGTGTAAGGCTTGGTATCCGTTGGCTTTGGGTATGGAAATCCAATCTCTCAATCGTTCTATATTAGGATGATACACTTCTGTTACTATGGAATATACTGTCCAACAAATAGATTTTGCATGTTCTTCTTCCCCTTCGACTATGATGCGTATGGCAAATAAATCATAAACCTCCTCAAAGGGTATTTGTTTTTTATTCATTTTTTGCCAAATCGAATATACCGATTTGACGCGCGTCAAAATCTCGGCTTCTATGTTTTTTTCTTTGAGCTTTTGTTGAATAGGTTCAATAAAATCTTCGATAAATGCCTCACGTTCAAGCTTTGATTCTTGTATTTTTTCTAAAATATAATGATAGCTTCCTGGGTCTTGGTATTTCATGGATAAATCTTCCATTTCACTTTTTATGGAATAAAATCCCAATCGATGTGCCAAAGGTGCATATAGATACATGGTTTCGGAAGCTATTTTTTGTTGCTTTTCAAGGGGCATTGCATCAAGGGTACGCATGTTATGCAGGCGATCGGCAATTTTTATTAAAATAGCACGGGCATCGGTACTTAACGTAAGCAATACTTTTTTGAAATTTTCTATTTGTACAGACAGTTGGGTATCCGAAACCTCATCTATTTTGGTCAAACCATCGATAATACGTGCCACTTCTTCGCCAAATAAACCCTCTATGTCTTGCAGTGTATAGTCGGTATCTTCTACCGTATCGTGCAACAAAGCACAAATTACCGAAGTTATTCCCAAATTCATTTTTTTGAGAACAATCAATGCAACTTCCAAAGGATGAATAATATAAGGTTCTCCGCTTCGTCTACGCATATCCTTATGTGCATTCATTGCAAGCGAAAAAGCCCTCCGTACATTTCTACGCTGTTCTATGGTGGAGCGAGTACGTAGATAATTTTGTATCTCCCTGTAATAGGATAAAATATGTTTTAATTCTTCTTTTTCCTTGATGTCAGTCTCCATAATTTTAAAATCATTTTTTGGCAACTTGTGGCTTTGAATACACAATTACAAAAATACTATAATTTATTTATGTGTAGAAAAAAATCAGCAATAAAATCAAAAAAACACCTAAATCTATGCTGAAAAATAAATGTCTTGCCGTAAGATTATATTTTATACATTTGCGTTTGAAGAAAAAACGAGAAAATAACTTTAAAAATAACATAAATGCACATGGTAAAAGAAACTATTAGAAAAATACTTATCTTGTTGCATTTGGATGTAACTAAAAATCTGAAATACGATAGACTGACTCAAAAAATATTAAAAAAACACTTGAGAAAAAACTCAAGTTGTATAGATGTGGGCTGCCATAAAGGCGAAATATTAAATCTAATGCTGCGTTATGCTCCTCACGGACAGCATTATGCTTTTGAACCCATTCCTTATTTATTTGAAAAATTAACACATGCCTACCGCAACAAAGCAAGTATTTATCCTTATGCTCTTTCGGATAAAAGTGGTTTTACTTCCTTTCAATTTGTTAAAAATGCACCTGCCTACAGCGGTATTAAACAAAGACGATACGATATTGAAAATCCAGAAATAGAAGAACTTACTGTTGATTTAAAAAGTTTGGACGAAATAATCCCTGCTACGCAACGTATTGATTTGATAAAAATCGATGTAGAAGGCGGTGAATTTGATGTATTAAAAGGAGGGAAAAATCTGCTAATATCCAATAAACCAATGATTTTATTTGAATTTGGCAAGGGTGCAAGCGATTATTACGGCACTACACCTTCGGATTTATACGACTTTATTTCTCAGGAAATAGGACTTCATATATACACACTTCAAGCCTTTTTGAAAAACAAATCAGCCCTTAATAAAAATGAATTTAATGATTATTTTAACAACGGGAAGGAATATTATTTTATAGCAAATCGTTTGTAAGCAACTATAAATCTTGCTTTTATAATTTGTGCGGATGAAGGGACTCGAACCCCCACGCCTCTCGGCACTAGATCCTAAGTCTAGCGCGGCTACCAATTACGCCACATCCGCTAAAAAGGCGTGCAAAAGTACTGTTTTTTTTAATATAAAAACCATATTTTTTTGTTTTTATCAATAAAATATCGGTTTTGATTGTTATTTATCTGTTTTTTTATTTTAAACAAAGGAAATGACTATGTAAATTTAAGTTACAATTTAGAGGATATGTTTTTATAAAAAAATCAAGTTGGGCAATCGGGTTTCTTGATTGTTTTTTAAATAGTTGTGTGTTCCTAAAAGAGTATATTAAATAAAAGAAGTTATATTAAATCTATCAATTAGTTTTATACTTTAAAGTAATGTTACTTTAATTTTATTGTAAACCTGCATGCAGGAAAATTTGTACATCCTAAGAAATTCCCATACTTTCCTGTTTTTTTTATCATAAAACCACTTCTACAACTGGAACAAAGAAATTTATTTTTTAAAATTTCGAGATTATCAAATGTTCGATTACAGTTGGGATAATGTGAACAACCTAAAAACTGAGTGTTATTTAATGAGTTTTGTCTAATTACAAGTTTTCCTGTTTTACAATAAGGACAATTTGTTGTTTTAAGCATTCCATCGAAAGTAGTCAATACATAGTCATTGTCCATTAATAATTCTTCTACAAATAAAGATATATCGGAAGGGATAAGCAGTACAACTTCATTTTTAGTTCTTGTTAATGCAACATAAAATAATCTACGTTCTTCTGCAAATCTATACTCTTCTTCTTCACTAAGTAACTGAGATAAAATAGGGTCATCTGTTAATTTGTTGGGAAATCCAAGTAAGTCGTTTTTAAGGTTTAATACAATGACATTGTCAGCTTCTGTTCCTTTTGACCTATGTACGGTTAAATATTTAATATCAATATGTTCAAATCCTTTTATTTCTAATTTATCACTTCTTTCTATATATTTTATTCTATTACTTGGCGTTAATCTTATCAGGTCATTGATATCAAAGCTATGTCTTCCTAAAACTAAAATTGATTGGTTTCCATATTTATTTACAAGTTTTTTTATTTCATTTATAAAAATATCTTCGATTTCCTCTTGTTTGTATTGAACAAATTTAATTGGTTCTTCAATTGATTCTTTGTTTGATTTAGGATTTTTAAAAACTTGTTTGGGGTTTTTTTGTATATAATTTGATGCGATATCTATTAAAGGTTGTGAGTTTCTGTATGTTTGCTCAATTAATAGTTGTTCGTACTTCCCAACATATTTTTCGAAATTATTAAATAAAGAAATATCACTCCCTGCAAATCGATAAATTGATTGCCAGTCATCTCCAACACATACCAATCTTGCTCCTGATAAATTTCTAATTTCTTGAATCAATTTAAATCGAGAAAATGAAATATCCTGATACTCATCAATAATTATATACTGGTATGTATATTTGGGCTTATTTTTTTTCACATAATCAGTCGCTTTATTTATCATATCATTAAAGTCAATTTCATTCCTTTCTTTTATAATTGTATCATACTTTTCAAGAATAGGAAGTATAAAATGCAAAAACATTTCTTGCCGTTTAAGCATAAAACTATTTTTTGACGTACTTTTATTTGAAAATATTTTTATTAATGAGTTGTGGTTTAATTTTCTTGATTTGCTAAGATTCACGAAGCTTTCAACAAGTTTAATTATTTCTCTTCCAAAGTTTTTATCATATTCTGATACTTTTGTATATATATCTTTTGTATCTCTTGGTTTAAATGAAACATTTTCAGCTTCTAACATTTTCCTTAACTTCAATAATAGAACATTGTTCTTATTATAATAAGAATATGTTTCCAATAACTTTGTTCGGTATGTTTTATGTACTTCTCTTTTAATGTACATCGTTTCTATATACTTTCGTTCATTGAATGGTGTTAGCCATTTGGCACGATTATCTTCATCTATACCAAAATGTTCTATATATATATCATAATCTTTTAGGTAAAAATCGGGACGATATACTGTATCCCCATAAGGATAGGAAGCTTCGTATTCATATTCTATTCCATTTAAATATAAAAAATTAGCTATTATAAGTTCTTCAACACTTTTCACTTTTTCCCCCTGTATGGTATCAAGTTTTGATTTCATTTCTATATTTAAAGGTTCGCATTTTGATTTTAATGTTTGAAAATCAATTCCTTTTTCTGTATCTAATTTTTCACCTAATGAATTATAATTGTCATATTCTTCTGGTATATTCATATAACAAGCCACGTATTGAATATATGATTGTAAAGCTTCGGTATTATTTAGTATATCTTCTTGTAAATATTTTTTGATTATGTTGCTTAAAGTGTTCTCATTAGTAACTACAGGAGTATCAAGCTGGTATTTTTTTATTATATCATAACCAAGTTTGTGAAAGGTGGTTGCTTTTATATCTTGATT
>JAAYRN010000156.1 GCA_012518765.1 Bacteroidales bacterium | reverse complement strand
ACTTCACCTGTTTCCTCATCGACAAAATCCTCGTTCCATGTTCTAACTACTCGGGCAGCTAATTTACTTCCAAGTATTTTTTTAAGATTAGATTTCGATGCTCTTTCCTCTTTAGCCATGTTAAAGATGGTAAGAATATCTTTGTCGGTTTCATACCCAATAGCTCTAAGTAATGTTGTTACAGGAAGTTTTTTCTTTCTGTCGATATACGCATACATTACATTAGATATATCTGTGGTAAACTCTATCCAAGATCCTTTGAAGGGAATAACTCGGGCAGAGTATAATTTGGTTCCATTTGCGTGATAAGATCTTCCGAAAAATACGCCGGGAGATCGATGTAACTGGGAAACGATTACTCGTTCAGCCCCGTTGATGATGAAGGTACCTTTTTCGGTCATATAGGGGATAAGCCCTAAGTAAACCTCTTGTATAATAGTTTCAAAGTCTTCATGATCCACATCAGTACAGTATAATTTTAGCTTAGCTTTAAGAGGTACGCTGTAGGTAAGTCCTCTTTCTAAGCATTCCTCAATGGAGTAGCGTGGGGCATCGACTAAGTAGTCTAAAAATTCGAGGACAAAATTGTTTTGGGTATCTGATATGGGAAAGTTTTCTTCGAAGACCTTATACAGACCTTCATGACACCTTAATTCGGGATTTGTATTAATTTGAAAAAAATCTCTAAAAGATTGTAACTGAATATCTAAAAAGTCTGGATATTCAACGGGTTCTGTGGTGGCGAAGCTTATTCGTTTTGTATTATTAACCAATGTGATAGTTTTTTAATGTTTACGATAAGAAAAATTTAAAGAACGTTTTTTTTATAAAATACATATAAGACCTCCTTTATGATTTAGGAGAATCTTATATGTAGGTATTGAGTTTGAATTATTTAATTTCTACTTCAGCGCCGATTTCTTCTAATGATTTTTTCAATCCTTCGGCTTCGTCTTTAGAAATACCTTCTTTCAAAGGTTTCGGAGCAGCATCAACTAACTCTTTTGATTCTTTCAAACCTAAGCTAGTTAATTCTTTCACTAATTTTACAACAGCTAATTTTTGTGCACCTGCTGCTTTAAGAATTACGTCGAAAGATGTTTTTTCTTCTACTTCTTCGGCTGCTGCTACAGGACCTGCTACAGCTACTGCTGCTGCTGCTGGTTCAATTCCATATTCTTCTTTTAATATTGCTGCTAGTTCATTAACTTCTTTTACTGTTAAGTTAACTAATTGTTCTGCAAAAGCTTTTAAATCTGCCATTTTTTATTTTTTTAAAATTGTTTTTTACTTAAATTGAATTGATTATTTTTCTGAGAGGGTTTTAACAATACCTGCTAACTTGCCACCTCCTGATTGTAATGCTGAAATAACATTACGTGCAGGAGATTGTAGTAAGCCAACAATATCGCCAATAAGTTCCTCTCGGGATTTGAGATGGTATAACAAGTCTATTTGATTGTCGCCAATATATACCGATTGGTCTATGAATGCGACTTTTAAAGCAGGAATTGAAGATTTTTTGCGAAAATCTTTGATTATGCGAGCAGGAGCGTTTCCTGTTTCTGACAACATAATGGCAGAGTTTCCGCGAAGAGCTGGATACATTTCTGAATAATCTGTATCGGTTTGTTCCATAGCTTTTTTCAAAAAGGTGTTTTTTACCATTTTTAATTTGATATTTCTACGGAAACACAATCTTCGTAATTCATTACTTTGTGCAACAGTCATTCCGGTAAGATCAGCTACATAGATATTGTCATAGCTTGATAATAAAGCTGCAATCTCATTAATGATTTTAGTTTTTTCTTCTTTACGCATGATTGAATTAAATTATTGTAGTGTAACTGATTTAGCATCTATTTGTACACCTGGACTCATGGTACTGGATAAATAAATGCTTTTGACATAGGTACCTTTAGCTGCGGTTGGTTTTAGTTTGATAATGGTTTGAACCAGTTCTTTAATGTTATCTGAAATTTTATCATTTGTAAATGATGTTTTTGCTATAGAACTGTGTATAATACCGTGTTTATCAACTTTAAAATCAATCTTTCCAGCCTTAACATCTTCAATTGCCTTAGCAACATCCATAGTAACGGTACCTGTTTTAGGGTTGGGCATCAGTCCGCGTGGACCTAATATTCTACCCAAGGCACCTATCTTAGGCATTACACTGGGCATAGTAATAATAACGTCTATATCAGTCCATCCATCTTTTATTTTTTGAATGTACTCATCTAAACCAACATGATCGGCTCCCGCAGTTTTGGCTTCTTCTTCCTTGTCAGGAGTTACAAGTGCTAATACGCGCTTTACTCTTCCTGTCCCATGCGGTAATGTAACAATACCTCTTACCATTTGATTGGCTTTACGTGGGTCTACACCTAAGCGTACGTCAATATCCACAGAAGCGTCAAATTTGGTAAAAGTAATGTCCTTTACGATTTGAATAGCATCGGCTAAAGCATAAGTCTTTGTAAGATCGTGTTTTGCTAAAGCTTCCTTGCGTTTCTTTGTTATTTTTGCCATTTCTTGATTTTTTGTAATTTGGTTAATCTTTAAAAGGATTTTCTCCTTTGACATTTACTCCAAGGCTACGAGCTGTACCTGCAACCATACGCATAGCTGACTCAACGGTAAAGCAATTTAAATCGCTCATTTTTGATTCGGCTATGGTGCGTATTTGGTCCCAGTTGATGGAGCCAACTTTGTTACGATTTGACTCGGCAGACCCTTTTTTTAGTTTTGCATGCTCCATGATTTGAATAGCAGCTGGAGAGGTCTTGATGATAAAATCAAAAGATTTATCTCTATAAACAGTAATAATTACCGGAACAACCTTACCTGCTTGGTCTTGTGTTCGAGCATTAAACTGTTTACAAAACTCCATGATATTCACACCTTTAGCTCCTAAAGCTGGACCTACAGGTGGAGATGGATTTGCAGCACCGCCTTTAATTTGTAATTTGATGAGTCCTGCTACTTCTTTTGCCATTTTTTTTAAATTTAATGTTAATAAATGTGTTTTCCTTTCAATGTTTAAGATTCTTTTGTAACCTGATTAAATCCTAACTCTAAAGGGGTTTTTCGACCAAAAATTTTCACCGTAACTTTTAGTTTCTTTTTTTCATTATTGATTTCTTCAATAATGCCTGTAAAGCTATTGAAAGGTCCATCAATAACTGTTATTGACTCTCCTACAATGTAAGAAGATACTAATTCTTCCTCTATTTCGCTAAGCTCATCTACTTTGCCCAACAAACGCATTACTTCCGCAGGACGCAATGGTTGTGGTTTGTCGCCTCCAAGAAACCCCAATACACTTTGGGTGTATCTGAGTAAGTGTTTTATCTCGCTGTGAGATAAGTCGGCTTCGACAAAGACGTATCCGGGATAGAAATTTTTTTCTTTCGAAACTTTTTTCCCATTCCGAATTTGATAAACTTTTTCAATAGGAACCAATACTTGCGATACAAACTCCTGCAAACCTCTATTTGAAACTTCATTTTCAATTAGCTGTTTTATCTTCCTTTCGTGACCGGTAATGGTGCGTAGAACATACCATTGTTTATTTGTGTCGCTCATACTTATAATTCAAAAAACGTTATCAATAGATTTATTTATTACAACAAAACATCTTTCAAATAACATATTTGTTTTTTGGGAAGCAAGATGCTCTGTTTTTTATTTCTTACTTAAGCTCCATATAGAAATCCTAACAAGCCTTTCCATATAAATTGTCCAAAACTTATTTTTTGAATGCCAAATGTAAAATCCATAGCAAATACTATTAACGCTATGATTAGCGAGGCTATAGATACTACAATAGCACTGTTTTGGAGTTCATCCCATGCGGGCCACGTAACTTTTTGTGTTAGTTCGTAGTATGAATCCTTAAAATAACCAACTATCTTTTTCATGTTATTTTCTATATGTGTTTGCAGGAGCAGTAAGATTCGAACTCACATCTACGGTTTTGGAGACCGTCATTCTACCCTTGAACTATGCTCCTAAAAGGGAATTACCGCATAGTAATTCCCAATTAAAATTAAATTAATTATGAAAAACAAATAATTTCTTATTCTATGATTTCAGTTACCTGACCAGCTCCAACTGTTCTTCCGCCTTCGCGGATAGCAAAACGTAAGTTCATATTCAATGCTATTTCAGCAATTAAATTAACTTCGATAGTTAAGTTATCACCAGGCATAACCATTTCTACACCTTCGGGTAGTTTGATTTCACCTGTAACGTCAGTGGTTCTAAAATAGAACTGAGGACGATAGTTGTCGTGGAAAGGGGTATGACGTCCGCCTTCTTCTTTTTTCAATATATATACTTCAGCTTTGAAATGTTTGTGTGGTTTGATAGAACCCGGTTTGGCTATAACCATACCGCGACGAATTTCGTCTTTATCAATACCTCTTAATAACAAGCCTGCATTATCACCAGCTTCTCCTTCGTCTAATATTTTACGGAACATTTCAACTCCAGTAACAACTGATTTTAGTTTTTCAGCTCCCATACCGATAATATCAACAGGATCACCAGTTTTGATAATACCAGTTTCAATACGACCTGTAGCTACTGTTCCGCGTCCTGTAATTGAAAATACGTCCTCAACGGGCATCAAAAATTCTTTATCTTTATCGCGAACTGGAAGTGGAATCCACTCGTCAACAGCACTCATAAGTTCCATGATGGTTTCAACCCACTGGGGCTCATCGTTTAGTCCACCTAAAGCAGAACCTCTAACAACGGGTGTGTTATCGCCATCAAACTTATAGAATGATAATAGTTCACGAATTTCCATTTCAACAAGTTCTAATAATTCTTCGTCGTCAACCATGTCAACTTTATTCATAAACACAACCAATCTTTTTACTCCAACTTGAGCAGCTAATAGGATGTGTTCTCTGGTTTGTGGCATGGGACCGTCGGTTGCAGCTACAACCAATATGGCACCGTCCATTTGAGCAGCACCAGTAACCATGTTTTTAATATAGTCAGCGTGTCCAGGACAGTCAACGTGTGCATAGTGGCGGTTTTCTGTTTCGTATTCTACGTGTGATGTATTAATTGTAATACCACGTTCTTTTTCTTCAGGTGCATTGTCGATAGAATCGAATGATTTCGCTTCAGAAAATCCTTTTTTAGCCAATACGTTAGTTATAGCTGTGGTTAATGTAGTTTTACCGTGGTCAATATGACCAATTGTTCCGATATTTACGTGCGCTTTGGAACGTTCAAATTTTTCTTTTGCCATTGTTTAATTGATTTTT
>JAAYRN010000012.1 GCA_012518765.1 Bacteroidales bacterium | reverse complement strand
TCAACTTCAGTAACTACTTGAAGTTTAAAAGATAAACTATAATCTCGCTGGGTACGTTTTACATACGTTACTTTGTTATCTTTCATTATATTTATTTTTTGTGTAACGCTATGCTAGGACGAGACATTTAAGTTATTAAAATAATATATGATGCAAAGATAATGTTTTTTTTATTATAAAAAGATTGCTGACTTGTAAAAATTATAAAATATTTTTTACGGCATGTGTATTAAAACATTGGCTTTGTTTTTCAGCAATTATGCTTGCAAGTAATTTATTGGATTTTAGCTCTTGGGTCTAACATTCCGTAGATAATATCTACAGCTATGTTGATGATAATTAGAATGATAGATATGTAAAGCAGGCTTCCCATAACTACGGGAAAATCGTATTTTTCCAATCCATTTACTATCATTACACCTACGCCCTTGTAGTCGAAAATATATTCTACATATACGGCTCCTGCCATCATGCCTGCCAACCAGCCCGAAATAGCGGTAACTACGGGGTTTAAAGCATTTTTAACCACATGCTTACGCACAACATTTGCATAGCTTAATCCTTTGGCAAAAGCTGTTTGTACGTAATTTTGGCTCATTATATCCAAAACAGAGTTTCGCATTAGTTGAATAACAGTAGCCAACGGACGTATTCCTAAGGTAACAGCAGGTAGAATTAGGTTTTTAATATCCAAAAATTCGCCTTCGCCAAAATCACTTACTGTGTAGAGGCTGCCAAACATATTAAGTCCTGTAAAATCTGCTAAAAGAAAGGCAAAAATCCAAGCAAATAAAATAGCGGCAAAGAAAGAGGGCAAAGCCATACCCATAACCGAAAAAACAATGGTAGATTTATCAAACCAAGTATCTTTGAATACGGCACATAGTATTCCAAAAAATATACCCAATACAATGGCTATGAAAATAGAGACAAAAGCCAATAAGGCTGTTTTTGGGAAAGCTTCGTTGAGCATTTCTAAAACAGGTCGTTTGCTTTGATAAGAGCGACCCAAGTAAGGAGTTTTTGCGACACAAACACTTTGTTTGCCCATGTAAAACAAAGGTTTGGCGTTGTATTTTTTATAGTCTAAATAAAAGGTACTCTCTTTGTCTTTTGCATTGTGAAATGAAATAGGAGAGAAGTCGTTACAAAAATTAAGATAGCGTACGCCTACGGGCAAATCAAGTCCTAACTCTTTTCTTACAGCCTCTTCGGAACTAATATCCGAACGCTGTCCCATGGTCATAGTGGCAGAGTCGACAGGTAAAACCACAAATAAAAAGAAAACAACAGTAAATACTCCCCACATTACCAATAATCCATATCCTATGCGTTTGAAGATAAAGCGAGTCATTTGTCTTTAATTATTTATAAAAAATCTGTTGTAACAATTGTATTAATATTTCAGTATGCTCCGATTGTTTTAATTCATGTATCAGGGAAATGGATTTATTTACTTCGGATTGAATTTTGGTGTTTGTATAATCAATTCCTCCGTGTTTTCCAACAATATCTATAATGCGTATTAAATTTTCCTTCTTGTGTTGGTGGTTTTTATACAGGGTAATTAATGAGTTTTTTTCTGTATCACTCATATTTTGTAATGTATATATGAGGGGCAAGGTGATAATATGTTCTTTTATATCTTTAGCAAAATCCTTGTCTTTTAAACTTTTATTGTAATCCATCAGGTCGTCTTTCATCTGAAATGCCAACCCCATGTGTTTGCCTATTTGTTCGAAGGTTGCACATGTTTCGGGTTGTGCATCTACCGAATATGCCCCTAAATATAAAGAGGCTTTAAACAGAGCGGCTGTTTTGGCTTCTATTATATTGTAGTATTCTTCTTCGCTGATACTGTAGTTGTTGATATAAGAAAGTTGTATAATTTCTCCTTCGGTCATTTTTTGTACCAATTGACTAACATAGCCCGACAATTCAGAATCTTCACTCCATTGTAAAAGTTGCATACATTTAGCCAATAAATAATCGCCCAATAAAACAGCAATTTTATTGTTCCAAAGCGAGTTAACAGTTTGGTGATTTCTACGCATAGAGGAATTGTCAATCACATCGTCGTGAATTAAAGATGAAATATGCAGCAGTTCAACCAAAGAGGCTATGGAATGTGTTTTTTTATTAATTTCACCATTTATAGCAGCGGACAACAACACTAAAATAGGTCTTAATTGCTTGCCTTGTTCCTTGTTTATATGCGATAATATGTTATATATAAAGGTATTATCATTGCTTAGTGCATGTTGAAGGTTTTTTTCAAATGCAAGAAACTCATCTTTGATAAAAGGAGGTACAAATGGGTGCATTATTTTATTTTAGATGTTGATATAAATGATACGCAAAAATACATTTTTTTTAAATAATAAAATGCGATAAATGTTCAAATAAAACTAAATCCTTTTTTTAATAAATAAATTACAGGTACTTCCAATAATTATTTCTTTGACAACAAAATAATATATAAAAAGGCAGATTTCAAGCTAAAAATAGTTTTAAAAAGTTTGCATTAGTAAAGAAAAATATTCTACTTTTGCTTTATGGTTTTTCAAAGGATTTAAAAAGACACTTCTGTCCTTTGAGAAATTAATAAAAGAGATGATTAGAAGTGCCTATACGCTATTAAGTTGCGTCTATTTACACAGATTGCAAATAAATAGTGTGTATGAATAAAGTCGTAGGTAAGCCTTGAAAATATAATAACCATTGAATAGATATAATAAAAATACAAGTAATTATGAATAGAAATATTTTTAAAAGTGTAACAGTCTTATTCGTATTGTTGATTATTACGAGTTGTAACAAAACAACTAAAACTATTAGTAAGATTGATTCGGAAATAATAATTACGATGAAAGAAAGTTCATCAAAAAGACTTCAATTACGTTTTTCAACTGCTAAAATTTATCCATGTTGTAATTACCCGATTGATTTGTCTTATAAAAAAAGATCTAATACGATTGATATTGCATTAAAGAATGTAATCGAAACAGAGTTTTGTCTAACTGCTCTTGGTCCAGCAACAGCAGATATTGAATTGAAAGCATTAAGCATTGGTACCTATATACTTAATCTTAATATAGGCAACAGTAAATATGCTGGAGAATTAATCGTTTCATCAGGAAATTATAGAATAAACTTTGCAGATAATCCAAATTATCGTTTTACAAATACGCCCTTAAACAAACTGCCAAAAAATACAATTTGGGGATATGTCGGTTATCATGTACAAGAATCATCATTACTTGTAGAGGCTTTTTTAGATGATCTTATGGGATTAGGTGCAGAAAAGAAAAAATATAATCCAGGATATTATACTTATTTTGAAATAGATGAAAATGGCGAGATTACTTATGGTGATGCATTATTGGGATATTGGTTTGCTCAACCATTTATTTTTTGTTATTCTGGAAAAATTGATAATATAGAGGAGTTGATTAAACAATATGCCCGTAATTATAACGATAAATTGAGTATAACATTAAACACAGATGATGGGAAGGAGTTTTTTAGTTATAGGTATTGATAAATATCCTAACAGTAAAGCGACTTAACGTCAGGAGGATTGATGTTTAAACGTAAAAGTTCCTACAGAGATTTCTCGCTCATCAAATCGTTACTTAAAATCCTATTATTTGTATCGTCCTAAATAAGCGTTACAGGTTTTCGATACAAAAATAATAAATTTATCCACAAGTTTGCAGGTTAGTCTGCAAATTTGTGGATTTTTTATATGTTCTCATTTTTATTTTATTTTGCAT
>JAAYRN010000155.1 GCA_012518765.1 Bacteroidales bacterium | reverse complement strand
GTCTTGCCATAATGATTATTTTTTAAGTTTAATATAAATTAACGAGCCTATAAATGCGGCAATAACCCCCAAGAATATAATGTAAACAACATTGATGGCGGTTCCTACCCATTTAAAAACAAAAGTGCTAACTTCTAAACGAGTTGCAATTTCGCTGAGTTCAGATGGTGCAATAATGTATCCTATGATGATAACAGCTGCAAAAGCTACAAGTAATATAGCTGTTTTGATGATTTGAGCTTTATCAGTGAAAATTCTGAAAATAGTAAAGGATAATAATACAATAATTACCGCAGCCAACATAGCATAAAGTATGTAGAAACTCAGATTCATAGCCACATTTGCCTTTACTAAAAGATAGGTAATAGACGATGCAGCTGCTAATAACCCTATGGCAATTAGGGCTATATTGGTGATTTTCTTAATTAATGTATCCATAAGTTATATTGTTTTTGATTTAAATGATGAAAAAATAATACAAGATTTATTATTTCTTGTATTTGATAATGATATCCATATAACTGATGGTAGCGTCTTCCATGGTATTGGTTAAACTATCTATTTTGGCTACTAAATAAGAGTAAAATACTTGTAATATAAGTGCTACAATCAAACCGAAAACGGTAGTGATAAGAGCTACTTTCATACCACCAGCAACAATGGTTGGTGAAATATCACCCGCTTTAGCAATATCGTCAAATGCTTGAACCATACCTACAACCGTTCCTAAGAAACCTAAGGATGGAGCTGCTGCAATACAGAAACCTAACCACGACATGTTAGACTCTAAGCGTGCTGTTTGAACGCCACCGTAGGAAACAACGGATTTTTCTATTTCTTCCATGCTTTCGTTGTAGCGGTCTAATCCTTGATAAAATACACTTGCAACAGGACCTCTGGTGTTTCTACATATTTCCTTAGCTGCTTCAACATCTCCTTTAGCCATAGCCTCTTCTATTTGAGACAGTAACTTTTTGGAGTCTGTAGTAGCAAGATTTAAGTAAATAGTTCTTTCCATAACCAAAGCTAAACCTAAAATTAATACAAGTAAAATAGGTGTCATCCATGCAGGACCTCCCTCAATAAATTTATCTTTCAATACTTGATTAAAAGAACTCTCGTCAGCTTCTTCTTCTGTGATTTCTGCTTGGGCTACTTGGTCTGAAACCGCATCGTTTTCTTCAACAACTGCAGTTTCTTCTGTGGTTGTTTCTTCTTGTTCTTGTGCATAAGCAACATTAGATAAACCAAAAATCATGATTCCGGTTATTGCTAATAAGGCAACTAATTTTTTCATACTTAAATGTTTTTTTATTATTGTTTTATGTTTTTATTTTATGTTATTTATTTTCTCTTCAAATTTGGCGGAGAGACAGGGATTCGAACCCTGGAAGCGCTTTCGGCACTTACACACTTTCCAGGCGTGCTCCTTCAACCACTCGGACACCTCTCCATAAGTGTCTTTTTTCAAAACGCTAAATTATAAAAAATCTCAATAAGTTGTTGGTTTTTTTTTTGTTTTTTTGTTTCTAAGTTTTAATATTGTATGTGATTGTTTATTAGCGTGTTACTTTGATTGAATGATAGTTTGAGAAAAAAATACTTATAATTAATGATTTGTAATCGTTTTTTTGAGCTTAAAAAAGGAATTATTTTTAGATTTTAAAGAGTTTTTTTGCGTTGCGGGTTGTGATTTGAGCTACATTTTCTAAACTTGTGTTTTTCAACTCGGCTATTTTGGAAGCTATAATGGGTATGTATGAACTTTGGTTTCGTTTACCGCGAAAAGGTACGGGTGGTAAAAAAGGAGCATCGGTTTCTAATAATAAATTATCTAAAGGCATTTCTTTTACAATATTTTGCAAACCTGCATTTTTATAGGTAACTACACCGCCTATTCCTAAATAAAATCCTTTTTCTATTACTTTTTTAGCCTGATTTAAATCTCCCGAAAAACAATGAAAAACTCCTTTTAATTCTTTTGATTTATAGTCGTTTAAAACCGATAATATTTCAGAAAAGGCTTTGCGAGAATGTATAACCAAAGGTAGATCGTGGGTGAGAGCAAAATCAATTTGCTTGCAAAAAGCGGCGATTTGTTCTTTTACAAAAGTTTTATCCCAATATAAATCCATCCCAATTTCGCCTACGGCGATGTAAGTATCTTTTTTATAATGATTTAAAATAAAATTCAACTCTTCTTCGTAGTTTTCTTTTACATCGGAAGGATGTAAACCCAACATGGGAAAGCAATGTTGAGGATATTGTTCGCAAACCTTTAACATAGGTTCAATAGATTGACTATCAATATTGGGCAATAGCAACACATCTACATGAGCTTCTAAGCAAGCCTTGAATACCTGTTCTCTGTCGTTGTCAAATTGCGAAAGATAGAAATGAGTATGTGTATCAATGAATTGCATTGTGTTTAATATTAGGGTTTTAAAAGCGGAATGTCGAAAAGAGGGGTGAAATCTTCTTTTGGTAAAGCTAAAAAGGTATTGATTCCCATTGATTGAGCTACTGCAATATTTTCGCTACCGTCTTCTAAAAATAAAGTTTCTTCGGGTATAATTCCTGAATCTTGAATGAGTTGTTGGTAAATTTCTTTTTTGGGTTTGCACACATTCATTTGAAACGACAGGTATATTTTATCAAAATAATTTTCTATTTTAGTGTGGTAAGCATGGAAGTATTGTTCTAAACAGTAATTGTAAATCAGTTCGTTGATATTACTTAAAAGAAAAATTTGATAATGAGGTCGCAAGCGGGCTATTAAATCTAATTTGTATCTTGGTAGGTCGATTAAAAACGAAAAAAAAGCAGCTTTAATGTCTTCATCGCTGATGTTGCGAGTTGACATTTTTTTAATTTCGTCTAAAAAATCGCGGGTTGATATTTTTCCTTCTTCAAAAAGTAGAAAAAATCCTTTTTGACACCAAAAACTCAATAGCTCATCTATGCCTTCTACGCCTAATTTTTTGAAATTTTCAATGCTACGTTCTTTATCTAAGTCAATTAATACGCCTCCGAAATCAAAAATAAGTGTTTTTATTTCAGAGGTATTGTCGTGTATGTGTAATCGTTCTTTTATTGAGTTTGTCATAGAGTTATCGTATTTTGAGTTTTAATTATTTGTATAATAAACTTAAGCACAGTAATTTTATTGTACTTCATTGTAGCTTCTTTACGAAGCTCAATTTATAAAGAAAGTTCTTTTTTGATAATTTTCGACATGATTTTATAGACCAATACAGCGGCTAATACATCGGAAGATTTATCAGCAGGATTGGGACAAAGTTCTACTACATCAAATCCTACTATTTTTTTTGTTTTATTTATTTTGTCTATAAATGCCAATACTTGCCACCATGTCATTCCTCCGGGGAATGGCGTACCTGTGGAGGGTAGGATAGAGGGATCGAAACAATCTAAATCTATGCTAAGATATACATTATCACTCATTTGCTCTATGGCTTTATCCATCCATTCGTAATTGTTATGGATTTGATGGGCATAAAATATTTTTTGAGGGTCTATGTATTCTTTTTCTTCTACACATACGCTTCGGATGCCTACTTGTACTACGTTGGCATGTTGTTGGGCGTGGTTCATAACACAGGCATGATTGTAGATAGAACCATGGTACTCTGTTCGTAAATCGGCATGAGCATCTAATTGTACCACTGTTAAATCGGGATGTTTTTCAGCGTGAGCTTGTATAGAGCCTATGCTTACGGAGTGTTCGCCACCCAATAAAACCAAGGTTTTATTGTCGTTAATGTATTGTTTTACTCTTTGGTAAACTGATTTTACCATTTTTTCGGGTGATTCCAAATTATTTAGGAATACTGCTGTGTGAATACCGTGTTTATATGTTTCTATATCTTCTTCTATATCATACAATTCTATACTGTCCGAAGCATCAATAATGGCTTGGGGTCCTTTGTCAGCTCCTTTTACAAATGTGCTTGTACCGTCGTAAGGAACTCCTAATATTACAAAATAAGCCTTTTTGTAATCGGTGTACATATCAGGCATATCTAAAAAATGTTCCATATTTATACGTCTTTGGATAGTATGCGTTTTTGCAGTATTTTACTTTCTTTTTCGTAGCCTTTTTTATTTAATAAGGCAAACATGTTTTTCTTGTAATCTTCAACGCCGGGTTGGTTAAAAGGATTTACGCCTAAGGTATACGCACTTAAAGCACATGAAAACTCAAAAAAGTAAATCAAAGCACCCATGTTTACGGCGTTTAGTTTTTCGATTCCAAT
>JAAYRN010000154.1 GCA_012518765.1 Bacteroidales bacterium | reverse complement strand
TAAACGTAGAAGACGCTTGATTGGGCAAAGAGCTCCGGAGTTAGGTTATTATATTATTATTACGGATACGAAGGAGACTGAAAAAAATTATTTTAAAGGATTAAGGCGTTCTATACCTAGCCATTTGCAAAGAAAGTTGGTTGTGAAAACAAAAAGAGTAGATATGGGAAATTTTGTTGATGTTGCCTTAGAAGAGAAAAATAAAAACCCGAATTATGCTCAACCTTGGATTGTATTTGATCGAGATCAAGTGCCTAATTTCGATCAAATTATTGAACGTGCTGAGAAAAAAGGGATACGGGTGGGATGGACAAATCCTTGTATAGAAATTTGGTTTTTTGGGCATTTTGGGGAAATGCCCATGTTTAAGGAGTCCAGACAATGTTTCGATAAATTTAAAGAAGTGTTTAAAAGTAAATTTAATCACGAATATAATAAAGCCGATCCACAAATATATGAAAAATTAAAAGAGAAAGGCGATTTAAAACAGGCAATTAGTATTGCTGAGAGCAGATATAGACAATATATGAGAGACCAGCCCCAAAATCCAGCATCGGCTATGATTTCGTGTGGGACAATTCATCAATTAGTGGAGGAGATAAATAACAAAATATGAGGTAGTAGTTTTCTATTTAGTAGTAGCCAAATATTGACAGGAAAAAGAAATATGTTAAAATATAGAATATATGGAAGAGTAATGTTAGAAAAAGGCTATGAGAATTTTATTTCCATAGCCTTTTTTTATGTTGAAGGAGGAAGAAATAATGAAGAAAAAGAGAGTCGTGATTTTGCTTTTGGGAGTAATGTTGGGATTAGCTCTACCTGTTTTGGCTATTACATCTGATGTACGTGTTTATGTGGATGAGGTAGAAGTAGTTTTTCCTGACCAAAAACCATTGATCAATGCCGATAATCGTACTTTAGTACCACTTAGGTTTGTTTCTCAGGCTTTAGGTGGTAAGGTAGAGTGGTTTAAAGAGACGAAAACAGTAGAGATAAAGCATGCAGGAGAAACAATCTTGCTGACAGTTGGCGAGAGATTTGCCCGCAAAGGCCAGGAAAAAATCACTCTCGATACAACAGCAACAATTAGGGGGAATCGCACCATGGTACCTTTGCGTTATGTGAGTGAATGCTTGGGTGCTCATGTTTACTGGAATGGAACTAAACGAAAAGTATTTATCACGACCAAACTGTCTCCTGTTAATGAGTTTGTGGGGCTTCCTTTTAAATCCAGTGATTTGCCTTTTAAAGGGGGAAGCAGACCTTTAGAACGTTCAGACCTACCTTCAGCGAGGATTCAATATGTAAAAGCTTCAGAGTTACCAGTAAAACTTAAGGATAGTAGAATTATTTATAATTTAACTGTTGATGAAAAATATGTCTATGTAAAGCAGTATTCTAAAGATCGAAGTCCAATAGCATTGTACATGGTGGAAAATGGACAGTTAAATAGAAATAGATGTTATTATAGCGACTTACAAGAAAGTACTATTTTTATTTATAAATATCCTGTGCAGTCGAGATTAGAACAAGCGACGGGAGATAAGCCTGTAGAACTAAGTAAAATCGAAGGTTTTACTTTGCACACGCTTAGTGATGGTAATTTTAGAATGTTGGTTATTGAGAATCCTCTTTACCAAGGAGGAGAATAGTGGTGAAACGGGTTTTCTGGTTGGGAGTATTATTCTTTTTATTTTTTTCTTTACCTGTCTGGGCGCAAGAGGTGCCGGAAGAAGTGTTTTTAGGTGAAAGAATTGATGTGGGTTGTTTTAATATTTGGTTACATGCCGATGGCCGGACGTGGCAGAACACAGATGGGCAGCCGGGTCCGGAAGAGCCTTATGCCGGGACGGATTTAGATAATGACCCGCAAAAGGAAAAGTATTTACGCTATGTTACTTTTCAAGCTGAGCCTAATCAAGAATGGGAAAAGAGTTATGAAAATATTCGGGTGGAAGCAAGTGTTGATTGGTTTAAGACATTTACCAAAGAAGATTATGAGGCGGCCGGTGGTGCCGGGAAAGCGAGTAAAGATGGAGAGGGGTATGTATTTTTAGAGGAT